>NZ_JABTYA010000001.1:0-4689 GCF_013302945.1 Streptomyces sp. 8P21H-1
GGCGGTGCCGTCGGCAACGGCGGGACGACGACCGACGGAGGTCCCACGACCGGTGGCGACGGCGGCACGACCGGACCCGGCGGTGCCGTCGGCAACGGCGGGACGACGACCGACGGAGGCGGTACGGCGGAGGGCGCGGACGGGACCACGGGAACGACGTTCGGAGGTCTCCCGTAGCCCCGGGGCCGGGCCGCCGCTGACAGGCGGCCCGGCCCCGTCACCGGCGACTGACCACCAGTGACCGATGACCAGTGACCGATGACCAGTGACTGATGGCTGATGACTGGTGACTAGTGGCCGGAGGTCGCCTTCAGCCCGACCACGGCCACCAGGAGCAGGCAGACGAAGAAGATGCGGGCGGCGGTCGCCGGTTCACCGAGCACCGCCATCCCGTACACCGCCGCCCCGGCCGCGCCGATGCCCACCCAGACCCCGTACGCGGTACCGATGGGCAGCGTCTTCGCCGCCTGCGCCAGCAGGACCATGCTGGCGACGATCCCGGCGCCGGTCAGCACACTGGGCACGAGCCGGGTGAACCCCTCGGTGTACTTCATGCCGACCGACCAGCCGACCTCCAGCAGACCGGCGACGACGAGCAGGACCCAGGCCATGAGGCACCTCCGTGCGGAAATCAACAGGGGTGCGTCGTCTTTGCCTGTCCCGGTACGGCGCGTCTCGTCGGGTGTCCCCAACGGTAGCAACGGGCGGCGCCGGACAGCCGGAAGGGGCTGGTGACAACGGTCACCAGCCCCCGGAGATCCTCGAAGACACTCAGAAACTCAGAGAGCCGGAGAGTCGGAGAGTCGGAGAGTCATAGGTTCAGAGATACAGCCCGGTGGAGTCCTCGGACCCCTCGAACCGGTCCGCGGCCACGGCGTGCAGGTCCCGCTCACGCATCAGTACGTACGCGGTGCCGCGCACCTCCACCTCGGCACGGTCCTCCGGGTCGTACAGCACCCGGTCGCCCGGCTCCACCGTCCGTACGTTCTGCCCGACCGCGACGACCTCGGCCCAGGCCAGCCGCCGGCCCACCGCCGCGGTCGCGGGGATCAGGATGCCGCCACCGGACCTGCGCTCCCCCTCGGCGGCGTCCTGCCGCACCAGCACACGGTCGTGCAGCATCCGGATGGGCAGCTTGTCGTCGTGATGACTGCTGGGCTCATTGCTCTTCGTGCTCACGGTCCGAACCTACCTGCCTTCGAGCCGCCCGTGGGCGGGCGGGGTGCACGCGGCCGCGGGGCGGCTCAGCCCCTGCGGCGCCTGGTGCTCAGGGTGAGCAGTCCGACGACGCCGACCACCACGAGGGCCACGGGCACGATGCGGTCGAGCCGCGGTGCCCCGTCCTCCGTGACGAACTGCGCCTTCACCTCGTCGACGACGCGGTTGGCGCCGACGTAGGCACGTCCGAGGGTGTGGTCGACGCTGGACGCCATCCTGGCCTTGGCGTCCCCGACGACGGTCTTCGGGTGCACCCGCACACCGATCTCGTCGAGCGTCTCGGCGAGGGTCTCGCGACGGCGTTTGATGTCCGCCTCGATCTGCGCCGGAGTCCTGGTGTCCGGCGTGCTCGACGTGTCCGACACGCGCTGCCTCCGTGGTCGTCGTGGTTGTTTCCCATGGCCTGTTCCCGTCGGCCCTGTATCCAAGCCACAGTCTGTCAGCTTCCCTCGCCGCACACCGCCCGGCACCCCCATTACGCTCGCTTCCGTATCCACCACCTCGCAAGGAGACCGAACCGAGATGAGCGAGCGACTCGAGCCCGGCGACACCGCCCCCGCCTTCACCCTGCCGGACGCCGACGGCAACGAGGTGTCCCTCGCCGACCACAAGGGCCGCAAGGTCATCCTCTACTTCTACCCGGCCGCCCTCACCCCGGGCTGCACGAAGCAGGCGTGCGACTTCACGGACAACCTGGACCTGCTCGCGGGCGCCGGCTACGACGTCATCGGCGTCTCCCCCGACGAGCCGGAGAAACTCGCCAAGTTCCGCGAGAAGGAGAACCTGAGGGTCACGCTGGTCGGCGACCCGGACAAGAAGGTCCTGGACGCGTACGGCGCCTACGGCGAGAAGAAGAACTACGGCAGGACGTACCTGGGCGTCATCCGCTCCACGATCGTGATCGACGAGGAGGGCAAGGTGGAACGGGCCCTCTACAACGTCCGGGCGACGGGCCACGTAGCAAAGATCATCAAGGACCTGGGGGTCTGAGACCGGCGTGCCGTGATCCCCGCCGATCCCCGCTGATCCACGCCGATCCGCGTCCTCACGACCGGTAACATGGCGTGCGCTGGCGGCGGTGGCGCAACGGCTGACGCAGCAGACTTAGGATCTGTGGCCCGTGAAACGGCTTGAGGGTTCGAATCCCTTCCGCCGCACAGTTACGGCCTGCGAATCGATGGTTGATTCGCAGGCCGCTCCTTTTCGGGCGCTCAGCCCAGCAATTCCTTCACCGCCGGTGCCAGTTCGCGGAACGCCTTGCCTCGGTGGCTGATCGCGTTCTTCTCGTCGGGGGTCAGTTCCGCGCAGGTGCGGGTTTCGCCGTCGGGCTGGAGGATCGGGTCGTAGCCGAAGCCGTGGGTGCCGGCGGGCTCGTGGCGCAGGGTGCCGCGCAGGCGGCCCTCCACCACGCGTTCGGTGCCGTCGGGCAGGGCGAGGGCGGCGGCGCAGGCGAAGTGGGCGGCGCGGTGCTCGTCGGCGATGTCGCCGAGCTGGGCGAGGAGCAGCCTGAGGTTGGCCCGGTCGTCGCCGTGCGTGCCGGACCAGCGGGCGGAGAAGATGCCGGGGGCGCCGCCGAGCACGTCGACACAGAGGCCGGAGTCGTCGGCGACGGCGGGCAGGCCGGTGGCCCGGGCGAGGGCGTGGGCCTTGAGGAGGGCGTTCTGCGCGAAGGTGACGCCGGTTTCCTTGACGTCGGGGATGTCCGGGTAGGCGTCCGCGCCGACGAGGTCGTGCTGCAGACCTGCGGCGGCGAGGATCGCCCTCAGCTCGGTGATCTTTCCGGGGTTGCGGGTGGCGAGGATCAGGCGGCTCATGGTGCTCACCCTAGCCAGGTCGCTCCGGCCGGGCGGCAGGTGCCGTCAGGGGGTGCAGACCTTCGTCAGTTCGCCCGCCGCGTCGGTGACGGAGCCGATGTCGGGGGTCGGGTCGCCGTCCCTGATGGCGGTGCGGACGTCGGTGACCGCCGCCTGGAGGTCGTCCACGGCCTTGTTGATGTCGGTGTCGTCGGTCTTGTCGTCGATGGTGTCGAGGTTCTTGTCGATCGAGTCGAGCGCTTCGTCCGCCTGCGTCGGGTCGTTCGCCGCGTTCTCCACGGCCTGCTGGAGGTCGGTGACGCTGTCGGCGATCGTGTCGGCGGTCTGGACGCAGTCGAGTGCCTTGTTGACGGCGTCGCAGCCGGTGGTCAGTCCGGCGGTCAGTGCGACGGCCGCCACGGCCGCGGCGACGGCGGTGGCGGTGCGGCGGGGTCGGCGGCGGCTCGCGGCCATGGAACGTCCTCCCGTGGTCAGGCCCCGTGGGCCCCGGCCGGTGGGTCTGAGGACCCCCGGTTGGGTACTGGCCGGGCGGCACCGGTGTGCCGTGCGCCCGCATCTGTAGGGACGCGGCGGCCGGTGCCCCGGTTGCTCGCGACATCCGGCCGTCTTGGTACGTCCTTTACCCTTCGGGGGCCGTCACCCTTCGAGGACTGTTCCCTTCAGGGGCCGTCACCCTTCGGGGACCGTCACCCTTCGGGGACCGTGTCGAGCGCCGTGCGCTGGGCGGTGGCGAGTTCGGTGCAGCCGAGGGTGGCGAGGTCGAGGAGGGAGTTGAGCTCGTCGCGGTCGAACGGCTCGGCCTCGGCGGTGCCCTGCACCTCGACGAAGCGGCCGTCCCCGGTGCAGACGACGTTCATGTCGGTGTCGGCGCGCACGTCCTCCTCGTAGCAGAGGTCGAGGAGGGGGACGCCGCCGACGATGCCGACGGAGACGGCGCTGACGGTTCCGGTGAGGGGCCGGCGGTTGGCCTTGACGAGCTTCCTGCCCTGGGCCCAGGAGACGGCGTCGGCGAGGGCGACGTACGCGCCGGTGATGGCGGCGGTGCGGGTGCCCCCGTCGGCCTGGAGGACGTCGCAGTCCAGGACGACGGTGTTCTCGCCGAGCGCCTTGTAGTCGATGACCGCGCGCAGGGAGCGGCCGATGAGCCGGCTGATCTCGTGGGTGCGTCCGCCGATCCTGCCGCGGACGGACTCGCGGTCGCCGCGGGTGTTGGTGGCGCGGGGCAGCATGGAGTACTCGGCGGTCACCCAGCCCTCGCCGCTGCCCTTGCGCCAGCGCGGGACGCCTTCGGTGAAGGAGGCGGTGCAGAGGACCTTCGTGTCGCCGAAGGAGACGAGGACGGAACCCTCGGCGTGCTTGCTCCAGCCGCGTTCGATGGTGATCGGGCGGAGCTGTTCGGGCGTGCGGCCGTCGATGCGAGACATGGCGCCGAGCCTAGTCGTTCACGGCTGAGGGGCCGCCCGGTCACCGGAAGCGGCCCCTCAGGGGTGGGATCTCCACGTCTGTGTCAGGTCTTCACATCATGTCTTCGATGTCCGCGGCGATCGGGTCCGCGTCGGTGCCGATGACGACCTGGATGGCCGTGCCCATCTTGACGACGCCGTGGGCGCCCGCGGCCTTCAGGGCGGCGTCGTCGACCTTGCTCGGGTCGACGACC
>NZ_JABTYA010000001.1:4785-9050 GCF_013302945.1 Streptomyces sp. 8P21H-1
AGTTGGCCCATCTTCGCGAGCGGTTGCGGCGCCCTTGCCGAAGGATGGCGATCACGACAGCGCAAACCGTTCGCCGACTGGTCTACACCAGTTTTGGACGGCCGCCAAACCCGCCTCGTCCCGGAGGCGCGGTGGCGCCGCGGGGGCCCGGGGACCAGGGACCCGGGGCCCAGGGACGCAGGAGGACAGCCATGAGTACCGACAGTGCGGCCGCGCCCGCGCGTTCCCGCTGGGGCGATCTGTTCCAGGGCCTGCAGAAGATGGGCCGGAGCCTTCAGCTGCCCATCGCCGTACTGCCGGCCGCGGGCATCCTCAACCGCCTGGGGCAGCCGGACGTGTTCGGGGCCGACGGCCTCGGGTGGACGGACGTCTCCAAGGTGATGGCGGGCGCGGGCAGCGCGCTGCTCGACGGTTCGCTCGGGCTGCCGCTGCTGTTCTGCGTGGGCGTTGCCATCGGCATGGCGAGGAAGGCGGACGGTTCGACGGCCCTGGCCGCCGTGGCGGGCTTCCTCGTCTACTACAACGTGCTGCGGCAGTTCCCGCAGGACTGCGCGGACGGGGCGGAGGCGGTGGCCACGGGGTGCCGGGCGCAGGACGGCACGGTGACGGCCTTCACGTACCAGAATCCCGGTGTGTTCGGCGGCATCGTCATCGGGCTGCTGGCGGCCTACCTCTGGCAGCGCTACCACCGTACGAGGCTGGTCGACTGGCTCGGCTTCTTCAACGGCCGCCGGCTCGTGCCGATCATCATGGCGTTCGTGGCGATCGCGTTCGCCGCGCTCTGCCTGTGGGTGTGGCCGCCGATCGGCCGGGGTCTGGAGGACTTCAGCGACTGGCTGGTCAGTCTGGGGGCGTGGGGCGCCGGGGTCTTCGGACTGGCGAACCGCGCGCTGCTGGTGATCGGGCTGCACCAGTTCCTGAACGTGCCCATGTGGTTCCAGTTCGGCAGTTACACGCGGCCGGACGGCACGGTGGTGCACGGGGACATCAACATGTTCCTGGCGGGCGACCCGGACGCGGGCCAGTTCACGTCCGGCTTCTTCCCCATCATGATGTTCGCGCTGCCGGCCGCGTGCCTGGCCATGGCGCACTGCGCGAAGCCGCACCGCCGCAAGGAGATCGGCGGGCTGATGCTGTCGATCGCGCTGACGTCGTTCGTCACGGGCATCACCGAGCCGATCGAGTACTCGTTCGTGTTCATCGCGCCGGTGCTGTACGCGGTGCACGCGGTGCTCACGGGCGTGTCCATGGCGGTGACGTGGGGGCTGGGCGTGCACGACGGCTTCAGTTTCTCGGCCGGTCTGATCGACTACGTCATCAACTGGAACCTGGCCACCAGACCCTGGGCGATCATCCCGATCGGTCTGGTCTTCGCGGCCGTGTACTACGCGGTGTTCCGTTTCGCGATCACGAGGTTCGACCTGCCGACGCCGGGGCGGGAGCCGGAGGAGGAGGTCGAGGACGTGACCAAGGCCTGATGACGCGCCCGTTCCCGGAGGGCCCTCGGGGAGCCCGCCGGGAGCCCGCCGGGAGCTCGCCGGGGGCCCTTCGGGTGGTTTCGGACGGATATGTGGCGACTCCTGCCACTCCGCTCCCGGCCGTAGAATCCGTGGGTTCCTTATCTCACCTTCACCGTGCTACAACAGGTCTACACCACTGAGTGGTGTAGACCACGCGGACGCTGCCCATCCGGCAGCACGCAGCACATGGAGGAACAATGACCACCGCCACAGCTCCGGCGGCCCCCACGAAGAAGTGGGGCTCCGGCCTGTTCCAGGGCCTGCAGAAGGTCGGCCGCAGTCTGCAGCTCCCCATCGCCGTGCTGCCGGCCGCCGGTATTCTGCTCCGCCTCGGACAGCCCGACGTGTTCGGCGCCGACGGACTCGGCTGGGACAAGGTGGCGTCCGTGTTCGCCACCGCCGGCGACGCGGTCTTCGCCAACCTGCCGCTGCTGTTCTGCGTCGGCATCGCCATCGGTTTCGCCAAGAAGTCCGACGGCTCCACCGCCCTCGCGGCGCTGGTCGGCTTCCTGGTCTACAAGAACGTGCTCACCGCGTTCCCGATCACCGAGGCCAAGGTCCAGGACGGCGCGGACGTCGCCGCGACCTACAACGACCCCAAGGTGTTCGGCGGCATCATCATGGGCCTGATAGCCGCGGTCACCTGGCAGCGGTTCCACCGCACCAAGCTGCCCGACTGGCTCGGCTTCTTCAACGGCCGGCGCCTCGTCCCGATCCTGATGGCCTTCATCGGCACCGCCGTCGGCGTCTTCTTCGGCCTGGTCTGGGAGCCCGTCGGCGACGTCATCACCAATTTCGGCGAGTGGATGACCGGCCTCGGCTCGGTCGGCGCCGGTATCTTCGGCGCGATCAACCGCGCGCTGCTCCCGGTCGGCATGCACCAGTTCGTGAACACGGTCGCCTGGCAGGAGATCGGCAGCTACACGGACTCCGCGGGCGCCGTCTGGCACGGTGACCTGCCCCGCTTCTTCCACGGTGACCCGACCGCAGGCCAGTTCATGACGGGCTTCTTCCCCATCATGATGTTCGCGCTGCCGGCCGCCGCCCTCGCGATCACGCACTGCGCCCGCCCCGAGCGCCGCAAGGCCGTCGGCGGCATGATGGTCTCCCTCGCGCTGACGTCGTTCGTCACGGGCATCACCGAGCCGATCGAGTTCGCGTTCATGTTCATCGCGCCGCTCCTGTACGTGATCCACGCGATCCTGACCGCCCTCTCGATGGCCATCACCTGGGCGCTGGGCGTGCACCACGGCTTCAGCTTCTCGGCCGGTGCCATCGACTACTTCCTGAACTGGAACCTCGCGACCAAGCCGTGGCTGATCATCCCGATCGGTCTGGTCTTCGCGGCGATCTACTACGTGACCTTCCGCTTCGCGATCATCAAGTTCAACCTCACCACCCCGGGCCGCGAGCCCGAGGAGGAGGTCGAGGACCTCACCAAGGCGTGAGCCCCCGGTATCCCCGGTACGACGGGAGGGCCCCGGAACCACTCGGTTCCGGGGCCCTCCCCTCGTGTGTGCGCCGTCCTCGGATGCCGGATGCCGTCCTCGGGTGCCGGATGCCGGACCTCAGATGTCGTACGTCGTCCGCGGCGTCGCCAGCTCCACCGGTCCCGCGAACGCCTCGCGGGCGTGCGCCAGGTTGACCAGGGGGTCCGTCCACGGCGGGATGTGGGTGAGGACGAGGCGGCGGGCTCCGGCGCGGGCCGCGGTCTCGCCGGCCTCGCGGCCGTTGAGGTGGAGGTCCGGGATGTCCTCCTTGCCGTGCGTGAACGCGGCCTCGCAGAGGAACAGGTCGGTGTCGCGGGCCAGTTCGTCGAGCGAGTCGCACACGCCCGTGTCCCCGGAGTACGTCAGCGAACGCCCGTCGTGCTCCACGCGGATGCCGTACGCCTCCACGGGATGGCTGACCTTCTCGGTGTGCACCGAGAAGGGGCCGATCTCGAAGGAACCCGGCTTGACCGTGTGGAAGTCGAAGACCTCGCTCATGGAGGAGGCGGAGGGGGTGTCCGCGTACGCGGTGGTGAGGCGCTGCTCCGTGCCCTCGGGTCCGTAGACCGGGATCGGATCGCAGCGGCCGCCGTCGTGGCGGTAGTAGCGCGCGACGAAGTACGCGCACATGTCGATGCAGTGGTCGGCGTGCAGATGGCTGAGGAAAATCGCATCGAGGTCGTAGAGACCGCAGTGGCGCTGCAGCTCGCCGAGGGCACCGTTGCCCATGTCGAGAAGCAGCCGGAAGCCGTCGGCCTCGACGAGGTAGCTCGAACAGGCCGATTCCGCGGACGGGAACGACCCCGAGCAGCCGACGACGGTGAGCTTCATAGAGCAGAAACCTCCGCTGGCGGGAAGTGAGACGGGGGTCGTGACGGGAGTCGTGACGAAGGTCGTCACGAAGGTCGTCACGGGAGCGTGACGAGGGTCGTACGGTCCGTCGAGCGTAAGGCGCGGGAGCGCGGGCCGCTCCTCCGCGGAGGGCCGTTGTGGGGGAACTCACCTGCGCTGTCACCGGTTCGGGGGCCTTCCGGACCGGTGGCGGGCGCGGCGGGAGCGGGCAGGCGTGGGCGGGGGCGTGCCGGGTACCGTCGTACGCATGAACACGTCGTGGTGGCTCGCGCTCGTCGCCGTGGTACTGCTCGCGGCCGTCGCGACGTTCGCGGACGGCTGGGGGCGCGGACGGAAGCCGTCCGGTTCGCGGCGGCCCGCTCGCCGTCCCGAGCGGCGGCCCACCCGGCGGCCGCCCGGGCGG
>NZ_JABTYA010000045.1:0-127 GCF_013302945.1 Streptomyces sp. 8P21H-1
TCCGCCGTCAACCAGGACGGCGCGAGCAACGGCCTCACCGCCCCCAACGGGCCCTCGCAGCAGCGCGTCATCCGCCAGGCGCTGGGCGCCGCGGGCCTGACCACCGCCGACGTCGACGCCGTCGAGG
>NZ_JABTYA010000045.1:309-576 GCF_013302945.1 Streptomyces sp. 8P21H-1
CCGCGACCCCGAGCGGCCGCTGCTGCTCGGCTCGGTGAAGTCCAACCTCGGACACACCCAGGCCGCCGCCGGTGTCGCGGGCGTCATCAAGATGGTCCAGGCGATGCGCCACGGCGAACTGCCGCGCACCCTGCACGCCGACGAACCCTCCCGGCACGTCGACTGGGAGGCGGGCGCGGTCACCCTCGTCCGGGAGCACACCGCCTGGCCCGAGACCGGCCGCCCGCGCCGCGCCGCCGTCTCCTCCTTCGGCATCAGCGGCACCAA
>NZ_JABTYA010000045.1:658-765 GCF_013302945.1 Streptomyces sp. 8P21H-1
GCACGTCGTCCTCGAACAGGGCGAGCCCGCCGCGCCGCCGGAGAGCACCGGGGCCGCCGGAACCCCCGGGACCGCCGGAACGGCCCTGCTGCCCTGGACGCTGTCCG
>NZ_JABTYA010000046.1:0-686 GCF_013302945.1 Streptomyces sp. 8P21H-1
GCCGGCGCGCCGCGGCGCGGGCCGTGCCGGCGTCGAAGAGGTCGGTGGCGTACTCGACGTCGCCGGTGAGGCCGGCGGCGGTGCCGTCGGCGGCGCGCCGCTCCACCAGGTTGACGGTGAGGTCGAACTTGGCGGCACCGAGGTCGACGGGGAGCGTGGCGGTGGGCACCTGCGGCAGGTCCAGCCGGGGTGCGGTGTCCTGGAAGGACAGCACGACCTGGAAGAGGGGGTGACGGCTGAGGGTGCGTTGCGGGGCGAGGGCGTCCACGACCCTGTCGAAGGGGATGTCCTGGTGGTCGTAGGCGGCCAGGTCGGTGCGCCGGACCCGGGCGAGGAGCTCGGAGAACGAGGGGGAGCCGGAGGTGTCGACGCGCAGTGCGACCGGGTTGACGAAGAAGCCCACGACCTCGTCGGCGGTCGCGTCGGGCCGCCCGGAGGTGGGGCTGCCGATGACCACGTCGGTGCCCGCGCCGGAGGCGGTGAGCAGGGCGGCGAGGGCCGCGTGCAGGACCATGAAGAGGGTGGCGTGGTGGTCGCGGGCCAGGGTCTGCAGGCGGCTGTGCAGGTCGGCGTCCACCTCCAGCGGGACGCTCGCGCCGCCGTGCCCGGCGACGGCCCGGCGCGGCCGGTCGGTGGGCAGGGGCAGCTGTTCGGGGGCTCCGTCGAGGGTGCGGCGCCAGTGCTCC
>NZ_JABTYA010000047.1:0-6668 GCF_013302945.1 Streptomyces sp. 8P21H-1
TGCGGCGGGGGCTGCTGCGGCTGACGCCCGCGCCGTATCCGCTCCGACGGCGCGTCCGCCACCGCGTTCGCGCCGTGTCCGCCCCGGCGCCGCGTCGCCTTCGCGCCACGCCCGTACCCCGGTCGGGGAGCGTCACGCTCCCCGGTTCCGGTCTGCGCTTCAGTCTGGCTTCAGGTTCGGTTCTCTAGCGTCGGGTGTGTGACCGACAGCAGCGCACCCCAGTGGATCAACGGCCTCATGGACACGCTCGGCGCTCCGGGCGCGGGCCTCGCCATTGCCCTGGAGAACCTCTTCCCGCCCCTGCCGAGCGAGGTGATCCTGCCGCTCGCGGGGTTCGCGGCGAGCACCGGGCAGATGAACCTGTACGCCGCGCTGCTGTGGACGACGGCCGGCTCCGTCATCGGCGCCCTCGCCCTGTACGGCGTGGGGGCGCTGCTCGGCCGCGACCGTACGGTGGCCATCGCGGAACGTCTGCCGCTGGTCAAGGTGTCGGACATCGAGAAGACCGAGGCGTGGTTCTCCCGGCACGGCACCAAGGCCGTGTTCTTCGGGCGGATGATCCCGATCTTCCGCAGTCTGATCTCGGTACCGGCGGGCGTCGAACGGATGCCGCTGCCCGTCTTCCTCGGTCTGACCACGCTCGGCAGCGCGATCTGGAACACCGTCTTCGTCCTCGCCGGCTATCTGCTCGGCGACAACTGGACCGTCGTCACCGGCTATGTGACGACCTACTCGAAGGTGGTCCTGGGCGCCGCGGCCCTCGCGGTGCTGGTCTTCGTGGGCCTGCGGCTGTCCAGGCGGGGGCGCGGGAGCCGGCGGCGCGGAGGAAAGCCCGGCACCCGCGGGACGGCCGGGGAGACCGGGACGACCAAAACGACCGGGACGACCGGGAGGGCCACGGTGAGCGAGGCGCCGGAGCCCACCGGTGCCGGCCGCAGCGGTGGCGGCGACCGGCGTACTCGCCGCGGCTGATCCGGCCGGTCTCACGTCTCGCTGCCCCGGCCTCCCCACACCCTGCGCGGCGCGCGGCTACCGGGCCTCGCTCAGGAACTCCCGCAGGATCCGCTCCCCCGCGACCACACCCCGCTCGGGGAGCGGCGTGATCCCCCGCGCCGTCCACCCCGCCTCGGCCAGTTCGCCGTGGCCGGGACGCCAGCCCCGGTCCGCGGCCAGCAGCAGGTCGGCGTCGAGGAGGGAGTCGCCGGCCGCGAGCGTGCGGGGCGCCCCCGTACGGCGGGCGACCTCCTTCATGGCGGCGCTCTTGGTGAGCGGCTTCGGCACGGCGTAGATCTTGCGCCCCTGCACGGAGACGGTCCAGCCGCGCTCCTCCGCCCATCCGGCCAGTTCCTTGGCCCACTCCGCGGGGAGGAGTTCGCGCTCCACGACGAAGTACACGAACAGGTCCTCGGCGACCCGTTGCTTGAGCGCCCAGGCCGGGTCCGCGGCGGCCGCCATGTGGGCGCGCACCTCGTCCAGCGGGGCGCACTCCCGCGCCAGGCGCTCGGTCACCCGGGCGTGCCACTCGGGGTCCGAGACGCCGTCGACGAGGAGGTGCCCGCCGTTGGCGCAGATCGCGTACTTCGACGCGGGTCCCGGCAGCCGGATGCGGTGGTACTGCTCGCGGGTCCGGGTCGTGGTGGGGACGAAGTCCGCCGCCCCGCCCAGTTCGGCGAGCAGCCCGGCCGCGGTCTCGGTCAGGTACGACAGCGGCCTGCCCCCGTACACCTCGACGCAGAGCAGCCGGGGCGCCTCGGCGTCGGGCGTGGTCAGCGCGAGCGCGTTGGCCGAGTAGATGAGCGTCCGGTCGAGGTCACTGGCGACGAGCACACGAGGGCCCGCGGAGGAGGAGGAATCCGGGCGAGGAGCGGGGTTCGGCATCAGACCGCCACCGCCCTGCCGTCGGCGCCGGTCGCGCCGCGCGTGTACTTGGGGTGGATCAGCCCGACACAGGTGTACGGGAGATCCGCCACCTCCTCGACCGGTACGCCGCGCTGTTCGGCGAGCAGGCGTACGTGGTCGAGGTCGGCGCCCGCCCCGGCGCGGGCGAGGATCTTCCAGGGGACCCGGCGCAGCAGCACCCGGGTCGCCTCCCCGACGCCCGGCTTGACGAGGTTCACGTCGTGGATGCCGTACTCCTCGCTGATCCGCTCGACCGCCGCCCAGCCCTCCCAGGTCGGCGTGCGGTCGGTGGAGAGCAGTTCCTTGACCCGGTCGTCCACCGCGTCGTCCACCTCCGCGAAGCGGGCCGAGACCGCGTCCAGGAAGTCGGTGGAGACGTCCGCGCCGGCGAGTTCACGGTAGAACTTCGCCCCGTGGTAGTCGTGCTCCCCGACCAGGTCGGCGCGGAGCACCGTACGGGAGATGAGCCCGGAGACCGTGGAGTTGAGGCAGGCGGACGGGATGAGGAAGTCCTCCCGGGTGCCGTACGTGCGCACGCAGGAGCCGGGGTCGGCCAGGACGGCGATCTCCGGGTCGAAGCCGCGGATGCCGTCGGACGCCTCGAACTCCTGGATGGCCTGGGCGAGTTCGCGGGTGATGGCGCCCTTGCCGGTCCAGCCGTCGACGAAGACGACGTCGGCCGGGTCGTGGTGGGCGGCCAGCCAGCGCAGCGCGTTGGCGTCGATGCCGCGGCCGCGCACGATGGAGACGGCGTAGTGCGGCAGGTCGGCGCCGTGGCGGTGCCGGGCCCAGCGGCGCATCAGGACGCCGACGGGGGTGCCGGCGCGGGCCAGGGAGACGAGCACGGGACGCGGTGAGCGCTCCGCCAGCACGGTCTCGGTGACCGCGCCGACGGCCAGGGCGATGCGGGCGGCCGAGGTGGCGAGCGCGTCGCGGAACAGCTCCTGGTACTGCGGGGTCGGCTGGTACTCCACCGGCAGCGACTCGGCGTAGTGGGCGCCGCCGCTCTGGATGGCCTCCTCGCGCTCCTCGGTCGGTGCCTCCAGCCGGGTGTCCGAGAGGTCCTGCAGCAGCCAGCCGACCTCGTCCGGCGCGTACGAGGAGAAGTCGGGGCCACGGAGGGGCTCGGGCAGCATCGAGTGCCTTTCAGCGGGTACGGGGGCGGGGACGGACGCCGGGACGGGGACGTACGACGGGACGACGGCCAGCAGTACGGTCCCCGTGTGGGCGGCGAGCTGGGCCAGCAGGCCGTCGGGCGCGTGCAGTTCGGGGGTGTCGGCGGCCGAGTCGACCACGGCGACGACGGCGTCGAAGCCGGCGCCGGCGACGTTGTAGGCGTACCGCTCGCCGGGGCCGTCGGCCGGGTCGTCGTGGGTGGGGAAGACGAGCCGGGAGCGGATCGCGTAGCCGGGGTCGTCGACGGCCAGCACCGGGGAGCGGGTGGTCGTGGAGTAGCGCACCTCGGCGTCGGTCGTCTTCTCCAGCGCGACGGCGAGCCGCAGCGGCGCGTACATCAGTTCCTCGAAGCCGAGGACGAGCACGCGGCCGCGGCGGGCGCCGGGCGGGAGCGCCTCGGCTATCCGGGCCGTCATGGCGGGCAGGGCGGCTTCCAGGCGGACGCGGTGCCCGGGTGTGAAGCCGTGCCGTCCGCCGTCGGGCAGGCCCCGCGGCCAGCCGAGGTCCACCCGGACGACGGCACCGGGCCCCGGACACGGCGCGGGAGCCACGGCCGCGCTCCCGTGCCCGTTCCCGTGCACGCCCTCGTATGCGCTCTCGTGTGCGTTCTCGTGCGCGGCGACCAGCGCCTGCCCCTTCTCCAGTACGCCCTCGGGCAGCCGTACCGTGCCGGAGGCGGCCGTCACCAGGTCCACGGTCGCGTCGATCTCGCGGGCGAGGCCGGCCAGGCGGTCGAGGTCCGCGGCCGAGCGCATGTCGACCAGGGCCACGATGACGTAGCGGTCGCGCGGATAGCGTGCGTGCAGGTCACGGATGGTGTTGAGGACCGTGTTGCCGGTGGAGAACTCGTCGTCGACCAGGACGAGCGGGCCGCCGCCGGCGAGCAGGTCCGGGTCCTCCGGGAGCAGCAGGTGCGAGGTGGCGTGCGAGTGGGACTCCTCGAAGCCGCCCGCCGGTGCGACGCCCTCGACCGGGCGCCGGGTCGAGTGGAGACAGGGGGCGAGGCCCACGCCGTCCGCGACCGAGTGGCCGAGCCCGGTGGCCGTCTCGGCGTACCCGAGGACGACGGCCCGGCGGGCCTCGTCCTCGCCGAGCAGGTCGCGCACGCGCAGGCCGAGCGCGAACCCGTACCCGTGGACGACGGCGGGCGACTGCGGTACGTGCTTGCCCAGCACGTTCGACACGAGCAGGTGCGCCCGCTTGGGGTTGCGCCGCAGCGCGAGCCCCAGCAGCTCTCCGAGCCCTTCGTCCCCGCTGAGCTCGATGCCGAGCCGTCCGGCGACCCAGCTCCCGGACCAGACCCCGTCCGAGGACCCCTGGCGCGGGGACCCTTCGCGCGGGGGCCCCTCGCCCGTCGCGGGGGAATCCTCGCCGGAGCCGGAGGGGACGCCGGGCCCGGTGCCCGGCCCGGTGCCGGGGCGGAAGCCCGTCGCGGACCAGACGCCGGATCCGTCGTTCACAGCCTTGTTCATGGATTCCTTGTGTGTCAGCCGGAGGTGGGTGTCAGCCGAGGAAGTGTGTCAGCCCGGGGGACGCCTCAGTCGGGGAGCCCGGCGGCGAGCAGTTCCACGAAGCCGATGTCCTCGTTGGCGACACCGAAGACCTCGGCACGCTGGAGCGTGCGCTCCGCCCAGGCGCGGTGCGGCTTCACCTCGTTCATCTTGTTCGTGTACGCGGACCGCAGCACGCCCCCGCCGTCCCGCTCGGGCCGCAGGATGTCCTGGGCGTCGCTGAACTCCTCGTGGCTGACGACGGACAGCGCGTGCACGGGCAGCACGTGCGAGGGGTGGATGCAGGTCTTGCCCTGCAGTCCGTTGGCCCGGTCGAGGGAGATCTCCCTCAGCAGGCCGTCCATGTCGTGCTCGATCAGGGTGGCGCGCAGGTCCTCGGCCTCCGGGGTGAAGGGGCTGCGGCGCAGCTGGGGCTTGAACATGCGCTCCTGGACACGGAAGTACTCCCACACGGGCCCGGTCACCGTGAAGCCGGTGCCGTCGGCCCGCCCCAGGACGTTCACCACGTCCGCTATCACGGAGGCGACTATCTGCACGTCGTACGCGGTCATGTCGGGCGCCCTGCGCAGCCCGTACGCCGAGCAGAAGTCGGTGACCCCGAGCCGCAGGGCGAGCACCCGGTCGCGGTACTTGTCGACGGCCCGGAAGATCCCCGCGAGGGTCTCGACCCGCGACTCGCGGTACAGCAGCTCGGGCGACTCCAGGACCGGCATGGCGAAAAGCCGTCGCGCGCTGATGATCTCGGCGTCGGCGAGCGCCTCCAGGAAGGGGATCCCGCGCTCCTCGGTGAACTTCGGCAGTACGAATCCGGACAGGAGCCGTACGGAGGCACCGAGCCGGTGGACGAGGTCGGGGATCTGCCCGGCCGTCCTGACCCGGACGAAGAGCAGCGGCAGCTCGCCGACCGTGCAGCGTTCTGCCAGGTCAGCGAATTGCCGGACGAGGTTCTCCTCCGCTTCGGCGACGTCCGCGTCCGCGATCGAGTCCTCCAGGCACAGGACCATCGAGACGACACCGCGACCGGCCTGCTTCAGGATGTCGTCGGCCAGCTTCTCCCTGGTCGCAGGGGAGTAGAGGGTGGCTCCCAGAGCGCTGGCGAGCAGGCGGGACGAGGAGTCCGCGGTGAAGTCGCACGGCTCCTGGAAGAAGAGACGCTCCCGCACCTCAGGGGCGATATGACCGAAATGACGCATTAATCTCCCCTGGAGCGGCTGGACGACCTGACGATATGTGGCCGGTAATGGTACGTAGAGATCCGTGTCAAGGGTTCCCATGAGGCATGAAGTTCAGGTAACGCAGACAAACACCATTGTGCCCGCCCATTCGCACAACAAGCCGAAAGGGAGCACACCCCGGACCGCACCGGGACCGCGCCGGGGCCGTGCCCGGACCGCCCCCGCATTGTCGTGACCAGGACCGAGGGGGCAGGATGACCGCATGACGCACGCCATGCTGAAGGGGTCGAACGTCCCGCTGGACGCCACGGCGGTGCGCGCCGTGCTGCGCTGGACACCGGGGCGGGGCCTCCCGGACGTGGACGCCTCCGCGCTCCTCCTGGGTCCCGACGGCCGGGTGCGGTCCGACGAGGACTTCGTCTTCTACAACCAGCCCCGGCATCCGTCCGGCCATGTCTGGCGGCTCGGCAAGAAGCGTGTGAACGAAGGTCTCGCCGAGGGGCTCACCGACACGATCCAGGCGGACCTGGCGGGCGTCGACGACAGCGTGGGGCGGATCCTCCTCGTCGCCTCCGCCGACGACGTCACCTTCGACCGGGTGCAGGCGCTGCGCATCCTCGTCTTCGACGCCGCGGCCGGGGACGCGGACCCCCTGGCCTACTTCGACATCAGGCCGGAGACCGGCGAGGAGACCGCGCTGATCTGCGGGGAGCTGTACCGGCGCGGTGAGGGCTGGAAGTTCCGCGCGCTCGGCGAGGGCTACTCGAACGGCCTGCAGGGGCTCGCGTCCGACTTCGGCATCTCGGTGGACGAGTCCGAGGAGGGCTCGGCGGACCCGGGGTCCGCCGGGCGGGCCGGTGCGCAGCCGCTGCCGCCCGAGGCGCCCACGCAGGTGCCCCGGCAGCCG
>NZ_JABTYA010000048.1:0-365 GCF_013302945.1 Streptomyces sp. 8P21H-1
CGCCGACACCGCGGGCACCCCGGTGGCCGCGGTCGGCTCCCTGGTGACCCGTCCGATCTCCGCCGGACAGCTCGGCGGCGCGGGCGGCCCGGGCCGCGACTCCCTGTTCACCCTCGACTGGGTGTCCGTGGACGACGATCCCGCCCGGACCGACGGGGCGACCGGCCCCGTGACCGTGATCGGCCCCGACGACGCCCTCCTCGGAGGCATCGGCGCCGGGCGGGTGCTGCCCGACCTGACCGGTCTCGTCGACGCCGTGGCCGGTGACGCGGCCGGTGACGCGAACGCTGAAGGCGTCCCGTCCGTGGTCCTGCTGCCGGTCGGTACCGCTCCGGCGGCGCAGCCGGGCACGGAGGACCGGCCGG
>NZ_JABTYA010000049.1:0-4598 GCF_013302945.1 Streptomyces sp. 8P21H-1
CGGCCGATCTGCTGCCCGTCCTGACGCACCGGCTCACGCCGAAGCCCGCGCCCGCACCCGCACCCGCCCCGCTGCTCGGCTCACCCGCCTGAGAGCACCCGCACCTCCGTGCCCCGCGGCCCCACCCCGGCCGCGGGGCACTTCGCCGTGGGCGCCGCACGGCCGGGAAGGGTGTCGCACGGAGTGACGCCGGGGACACGCGGCGCGCTCCTGGCCCGTACGGACTAGCCCCATCCGGCCATGGCGAACCCCCCGAAGGGACAGCCCGGTCGGAATGAACCGTCCGCGCGGGCCATGCGTCATGAACCTGTGAGGAGTGCTGCCGTCAAATCCCTGCGGATCGACGGCCGTAGGGCAACACTGGGTTCCGGACCATCTGACAAACGGGGGGCGGCCATGGACACCAGTTCGAGCCGCAAGACAGAGAACACACCCGACACCGACCTCACACCGAAGCGAAAGATCCCATCAATGTGCCAGCACCAGCGACCGTGCCCGACAGCCGACTCCGCCGACCGGGAAGCCGCGCTCCTCGTGGCGCACCACCCGGAGCAGGGATGGAGCCTGCTGTGCAACGGCGTCCTGCTCTTCGAGGACACCGGTGAGATCCTGCCGGACGGCCGGATCATCGCTCCGCACCGGTCGCCGGCCATGGACGTGATGACCGCCGCCTAGGCCGTCCTTCGAAGGCCGGCCGGGCGGCACGGCGCACCACGGACGGCGGAGCCGGCCGTCCGGACACACGAGGGGCCGGTCCCCGGGAAGCACTCCCGGAACCGGCCCCGACGCATGCCGCGCCCCCGCGGGAGCGGCCAGGGCATCAGCCCTCGTAGGCGTCCAGCGGCGGGCAGGAGCACACCAGGTTCCGGTCGCCGTACGCCTGGTCGATCCGCCGCACCGGCGGCCAGTACTTGTCGGCCGCCGAGACCCCTGCCGGGAACACGGCCTCCTCACGGCTGTACGCGTGCTCCCACTCCCCGCCGAGCGCCGCCGCCGTGTGCGGGGCGCCCCGCAGCGGGTTGTCGTCCGCCGCCCACTCCCCCGACCCGACCTTCTCGATCTCCGCGCGGATGGCGATCATCGCGTCGCAGAACCGGTCCAGTTCGGTGAGGTCCTCGCTCTCGGTGGGCTCGATCATCAGCGTGCCGGCCACCGGGAACGACATCGTCGGCGCGTGGAACCCGTAGTCGATGAGCCGCTTGGCCACGTCGTCGACGCTCACCCCGGTCGCCTTGGTCAGCGGCCGCAGGTCGATGATGCACTCGTGCGCCACCAGCCCGCGGGGCCCCGTGTAGAGGACCGGGAAGTGCGGCTCCAGGCGCTTGGCCACGTAGTTGGCGCTGAGCACGGCGACCTGCGTGGCCCGCTTGAGCCCTTCACCGCCCATGAGCCGGACGTACGCCCACGAGATCGGCAGGATGCCCGCGGAACCCCAGGGAGCCGCCGAGACCGGACCCACCCCCGTCTCCGGGCCCGCGGCGGGCTGCAGCGGGTGGTTGGGCAGGTACGGCGCCAGGTGCGCGCGCACGCCGACCGGGCCGACGCCCGGACCGCCGCCGCCGTGCGGGATGCAGAACGTCTTGTGCAGGTTGAGGTGCGAGACGTCGCCGCCGAAGTGCCCCGGCTTGGCGAGCCCGACCAGCGCGTTGAGGTTGGCGCCGTCCACGTAGACCTGGCCGCCCGCCTCGTGCACCTGCGCGCAGATGTCGGCGACGTGCTCCTCGAACACCCCGTGCGTCGAGGGGTACGTGATCATCAGCACGGACAGCTCGTCGCGGTACTGCTCGATCTTGGCCCGCAGGTCCTCGACGTCGATCTCGCCGTCCCCGGCGGTCTTCACGACGACGACCTTCATGCCCGCCATCACGGCGCTGGCCGCGTTGGTGCCGTGCGCGGAGGACGGGATCAGGCAGACGGTGCGCTGCTCGTCGCCGTTGGCCCGGTGGTACCCGCGGACGGCCAGCAGACCGGCCAGCTCGCCCTGCGAGCCGGCGTTGGGCTGCAGCGACACCTTGTCGTAGCCGGTGACCTCGGCGAGCCGCTCCTCCAGCTCACGGATGAGGGTGAGGTAACCCTGCGCCTGGTCGGCGGGGGCGAAGGGGTGCAGCTGCCCGAACTCGGGCCAGGTGACCGGCTCCATCTCGGTGGTCGCGTTCAGCTTCATGGTGCACGAGCCGAGCGGGATCATGCCCCGGTCGAGCGCGTAGTCGCGGTCGGCGAGGCGGCGCAGGTAGCGCAGCATCGCGGTCTCCGAGCGGTACTGGTGGAAGACCGGGTGCGCGAGGTACATGTCGGTGCGCAGCAGCGCGTCCGGCAGCGCGTCCTCGGTCGTCGCGTCCAGCGCCGCCACGTCGGCGTCGACGCCGAACGCCGACCAGACGGCGTCCAGCTGCGCCCGGGTCGTCGTCTCGTCGCAGGACAGGGACAGGTGGTCCGCGTCCACCAGGTGGAGGTTGACCCCGTTCCGGCGGGCGGCCTCGAGCGTCTCGGCGGCCCGGCCCGGCACCCGCACGGTGAGCGTGTCGAAGTACGCCTCGTGGACGACCTCGACACCCCCCGCCCGCAGCCCCGCGGCGAGGACCGCGGCGTACCGGTGGGTGCGCCGCGCGATGGTCTTCAGTCCCTCGGGACCGTGGTGGACGGCGTACATCCCGGCCATCACCGCGAGCAGCACCTGGGCCGTGCAGATGTTGCTGGTCGCCTTCTCCCGGCGGATGTGCTGCTCACGCGTCTGCAGGGCGAGCCGGTACGCCTTGTTGCCGTCCGCGTCCACCGAGACGCCGACGAGCCGGCCGGGCAGGCTGCGCGCGAACTTCTCCCGCACGGCCATGTATCCGGCGTGCGGCCCGCCGAAGCCCATCGGGACACCGAAGCGCTGCGTCGTGCCGACGGCGATGTCGGCGCCCAGCTCGCCGGGCGGGGTGAGGAGCGTCAGGGCGAGCAGGTCGGCGGCGACGGTGACGACCGCGCCCAGCTCGTGCGCCTGCTCGACGACGGGCTTCAGGTCCCGTACGGCGCCGGAGGCGCCGGGGTACTGGAGGAGCACGCCGTTGATCTCGCGCTCGGCGAGTGCGGCGGGGATGCCGTCGGTCAGGTCGGCGACGACGACCTCGGCGCCCGCGGACTCGGCACGGGTCCGGATCACGGCGACGGTCTGCGGCATGGTGTCCGCGTCGATGAGGAAGAAACCTTTCTTGTTCTTCCCCATGCGCCGTGACAGCGCCATGGCCTCGGCGGCCGCCGTGCCCTCGTCGAGCAGTGAGGCACCGGACGTCGGCAGGCCCGTCAGATCGGCGACCACCGTCTGGAAGTTGAGCAGCGCCTCCAGGCGGCCCTGGGAGATCTCCGGCTGGTACGGCGTGTACGCGGTGTACCAGGCGGGGCTCTCCATGACGTTGCGCAGGATCACGGGCGGCGTGAACGTCCCGTAGTAGCCGAGCCCGATCATGGAGTCGAGCACCTCGTTGCGGTCCGCCAGGGAGCGCAGCTCGGCCAGCACCTCGGCCTCGGTGCGCGCGCCGGGCAGGTCGAGCGCGTCGGCGTTCTTGATCACGTCCGGCACCGCGGCGGCCGTCAGCTCGTCGAGCGAGCCGTACCCCACCTGCGCGAGCATCTTGGCGCGGGCCTCGGAGTCGGGCCCGATGTGGCGCTGCTCGAAGGGGATTCCCTGTTCGAGTTCGGAGAGCGGAATACGCTGGGCGGTCATAACGGAGGCCTCCTGGTCCGACGACCTTCGAGGGCACCGCGGTCTGGGTGCCCGGACGGCCTCCCCCTCTGTCATCTCGACCTGAGAGCTTCACCGGCTCGCCGCGGGGGCACGCCGGCTTTCACCGTCGGTGAGAGCGGAAGCCGTCGAAGACTCGCATACCGCTCTGCTTTCCAGAGTGACCTCGTCCATGCGGTACGTGTGCCTGAGAGATTCCGGGGAGGAGTTGCTCCTTCGGCGCCTCCGGCGGTCTCCGGAGGACTCTCCCGCATGGGGTCAGCAGCCGTTGCTCAGGGTACCAGCGGGTTCCCCCGAGTGGCCGTCCCGCTCAAAGTGCTCTTTCGTAGTGCTTACGGATGAGTGTGCTGAGTGTGCTTACCGATGAGTGTGCTTACGGATGAGTTGCGAGCAGCTGGAGGGCCCGTGCAGACCGACATCGATCCGCGCAACCTGATAGGCCGCAAGGCGTTCGACCGCAACGGCACGCGGATCGGCACCGTCGACGAGGTCTACCTCGACGACGCGACCGGCGTACCGGAGTGGGCGGCCATCCGCACCGGCCTGTTCAGCCGGGACGCCTTCGTCCCCCTGCGGCCCAGCGCATACGCCGGCGGCTGTCTGCGCGTCCCGTTCGACCGGGACCTGATCAGGGACGCCCCGGACTTCGGCGTGGGCCGCCACCTCTCCCCCGAGCAGGAACTCCAGCTGCGCCACCACTACGCCCTGGACGCCTCCCCGCCGCCCGCTCTCCCCGGCCACGCCCCCGGCGACCTGGCCACCACGGAGGAACCGGCGTGACCCCGGCACCCGCCTGAGAGCCCGGGGAACGGCGCGGTCCCCCGCCCCGCCCTCACCCGCCCCCCGGCGGAGCCCCCCGCTCGACCAGCGGCAG
>NZ_JABTYA010000006.1:0-320 GCF_013302945.1 Streptomyces sp. 8P21H-1
ATGCCTGTCCAGTGGGTGCCCTGGCCGGGGAAGACGAACGCCACACGCCCCTGGACGTCTGCTCGGCTGCTTGCGCTGCCTTCGGCTACGGCGTCCAGTCCGGCCAGCATCTCGGTCCGGTCCTGGGCGACCACCACCGCACGGTCCGGCAGTCCGGCACGTGTGCGAGCCAGGAGTCCGGCCAGCCGGCCCACATCGATGTCCGGTCGGTGTTGCAGGAAGTCGGCCAACTGCCGTGCCTGGGCGCGGGTGCCCTGGGCGTCGGCTCCGGAGATCAGTACGGGGAAGGGACCCTCGGACCGTGGAGCGGGGGTGTGGGA
>NZ_JABTYA010000006.1:451-2180 GCF_013302945.1 Streptomyces sp. 8P21H-1
GCCCAGCCACAGGGGACGTTCGCGGTCCTGCCCGTATGCCGCCATCAGCGCCTGCACCTCGATCGGATCGCCGAGCCGGGTGCCGGTGCCGTGGCCTTCCACCGCGTCGATGTCCGAAGGAGCGAGATGGGCGGCGTCCAGGGCGTCGTGGATGACGCGTTGCTGGGAGGGGCCGTTGGGGGCGGTGAGGCCGTTGGAGGCGCCGTCCTGGTTGACGGCCGAGCCGCGTACCACCGCCAGGACCCGGTGTCCCAGCCGTTGCGCGTCCGACAGGCGCTCCACCAGCAGCACGCCCACGCCCTCTGCCCAGCCCGTGCCGTCCGCCGCCGCGCCGTACGCCTTGCAACGGCCGTCCTCGGCCATGCCGCGCTGCCGGGAGAATCCGACGAAGACGCTGGGCGTCGACATCACGGTGGCGCCGCCCACCAGGGCCATGGAGCACTCGCCTGACCGGAGGGCCTGGGCGGCCAGGTGCAGGGCGACCAGGGACGACGAGCACGCCGTGTCCACCGTCACCGCGGGGCCCTCGAAGCCGAGCGCGTACGACACCCGGCCGGTGAGCACGCTCGCCGAGCTGCCCGTCATCAAGTAGCCCTCGACGCCGTCGGGAACCGCGTCGACGCCGGTGGCGTAATCCTGGTTGAGGGTGCCGAAGTACACGCCGACGTCCTTGCCGTGCAGGGCGGTGGGGTCGATGCCGGCCCGTTCGAACGCCTCCCAGGACGTCTCGAGGAGCAGTCGCTGCTGCGGGTCCATGGCCAGGGCCTCGCGCGGGGAGATGCCGAAGACGGCCGCGTCGAAGTCGCCCGCGTCGCGCAGGAAACCGCCCTCGCGGACGTAGCTGGTGCCGGGGTGGTCGGGGTCAGGGTCGAAGAGGCGGTCCAGGTCCCAGCCCCGGTCCTCGGGGAAGGCACCGACGGCGTCGCCACCGGCCGCCACCAGGTCCCACAGGTCCTCCGGGGAGGTGACACCACCCGGCAGGCGGCAGGCCATGCCGACGATGGCGACGGGTTCCGTGCGCGCGGCCTCGATCCGGTCGAGCCGCTGCCGGGTCTCGTGCAGGTCGGCGGTCACCCGCTTGAGATACCGGACCAGTTTCTCGTCATTGTCCACCGGGGGTCACCTTCCTCTTCGCTCGTGGGCGTTCACTCGTGGGCGCGGCTGGGGTCCGACGGGCCGGCGATCCCGAACTCCTCGTCGATGAAGGCCAGGACGTCGTCGACCGACGCCGTGTCGAGCGTCGTCTGGATGCTGTCGGTGCCGTCGGCCGGTCCGGGGGCGACGGTGCTGAGCCGGGCCGCCAGCACCCGGAGCCGGGCGGCGGCGACGGTGTCCTTGGCCCGGTCGGCCGGGCGGGCCGCCACCAGGTCCTCCAGCCGTGCCAGCTCGTCCAGCAGCGGATCCTCCGCGGTGCCTGGGTCCAGCAGGGCGTTCAGGTGGTCGGCGAGTGTCACGGGTGTCGGGAAGTCGAAGGCGAAGGTGGCGGGGAGGCGCAGCCCGGTGCGGGCGAGGAGCCGGTCGCGCAGTTCGATCACCGTGAGCGAGTCGAAGCCGACGTCGGTGAAGGCCGCCCCGTGGCCGATGCGGCCGGCGGAGCTGTGGCCGAGGACGTGGGCCGCTTCCTGCCGGACCAGGTCGAGGAGGATCGCCTGCCGGTCGGCGGCGCCCACGCCGGCCAGCCGGGTGCTGAGCGCGTCCGCTCCGTCGGCCGGTGCCCGTCCGGCCCGCT
>NZ_JABTYA010000050.1:0-3889 GCF_013302945.1 Streptomyces sp. 8P21H-1
CGGCGGCCGTCCGCCGGGGAAAGCCGGCCGTGACGGCCTCGACCGTGCCTCCGCGCCCGATCCACGCGGCCTCCGCCCCGGTCCGCCGGCCGAGCAGCTCCAGCACCTCGGCCGGACCGCCCTGGCGCCGTACGAGCCGCAGCAGCTCATCCGCGCCCTCCCCGTGCTCCCGCACCTCCACGCCCCGCTCACCTCTCCCGCTCGGCGTGTCCACCGTCCGACAGAGGCACCCTAATGCGCCGTCCTGGGACATTCACGCCGCCGCGGTGGGCGCCGGCGCTACCCCGCCTCGATGCCCAGCGTGAGCGTGCCCGCGTAACCGGCCGTCGTCGAAGTGCCCAGCGCGGTGAGGGTCAGCAGTCCGGAGGCCGCGCCTCCGTCGTCGTAGATGCCGTCCTGCGCGAGGGTCGTACGGGGCACCGTGTTGGCCGCGTACACGGGTACCGTCGCCACCCTCCTGGTGACGGCCTCGTCGAAGAACAGCTGCCCGGTGTGCAGTTCCCGGCCGCCCTCGAAGGAGCCGTCCGGGGTCAGCGTGACGCCGGTGTGCACCTTGACGTGGATGTGGACGCAGCGGCCCCGGTACCAGCCGGGGTAGACGCTGGTGATCCGCGCGACGCCGTCGGAGCCCGTCAGGACGCCGCCGCGCAGGAACGTGCCGTTGTCCGGTTCGTCGTGCCCGTTCCCGCCGACGAAACCGGAGTACTCGCCGAGCGCGTCGCAGTGCCAGATCTCCACCAGCGCGTTGCCGAGCGGGGCACAGGTGTCGTCGTCGACGACGGTGAGCGTGAGCTTCAGCGGAATGCCGGTCTTGTCCTCGCTGATGTCGGCGCGGACCAGCTGTCCGTCCAGGTAGTAGGGGCCTTCGGTCAGCTCCTTCGTGAGGGTGCAGACGGCCGCGGCGGCTGCCGGGACCTGGTCGGCGGCGGTGGGGGGCTGCTGGGCCGTGGCTCCGACGGCCAGGGTCGCCGCGGTGGCACCCGTGGCGATGAGCAGGGTTCGTCGTCCGATCGAGTTTTCTGTCATGAACACGGCACCTTAGAAGCGGAAGCTGTCGAAGTGCTGTGCGTCGGGCAAAGTGACGGAACGTCAAGTCTGTTGTGGGACAGCCGGGGTGCCGAAAAACTTTCGACACCCGTCGGGGCGCGAGGTGCTGTGTGAACCGTTGACGCGCGGAAGGTTCGATTCTACGTTCCCGTCTACGTTCTCGTTCGAAGACGTGACCAATGTTCGGCATGTCGAACGGTCATGCAACCGAGCCTCCAATTCCCACGCACCCCACCCCCATCCGTAGGAGGACCCGCGTGAGCCGCACCTCCAGCAGGACCCACAGGACCCGGAAGACCCACAGGACCCGCAGGACCCGCAGGACAGCCCTCCTCGCCCTCCCCGCGGCGGTCCTGCTCGCCCTCGTCCCCACCACCGCCTCCGCGTACCCGAACCCGGGCGTCGTCACCGGTTCGACCGTCGTGCACGACCCGACGATGATCCGCACCTCGTCGGGCCAGTACCTGCTGTACGCCACCGGCGGCGGCATCAGCAGCAAGAGGTCGGGCGACCGCACCGCCTTCAGCGCGGGCGCCGACGCCTTCGGCGCCAAGCCGGGCTGGTGGTCCGGGTACGCGACCGAGGCATGGGCCCCCGACATCTCGTACCAGGGCGGCAGGTACCTGATGTACTACGCCGTCTCGACCTTCGGCTCGAACAAGTCGGCCATCGGTCTCGCCACCTCGGCGACCGGGCAGCCCGGCTCCTGGAGCGACCAGGGCGTCGTCTACTCGTCCACCACCTCCAGCGACTACAACGCCATCGACCCGAACCTCTTCGTGGACGGCGACGGCAAGTGGTGGCTGTCGTTCGGCAGCTGGTGGACCGGGCTGAAGATGATCCAGCTCAACCCGTCGACCGGCAAGCAGCTCTCATCCAACACCACCCGCCACTCGATCGCGTCCCGCCCGACCGGCACCAAGGCCGTCGAGGCGCCGTCCGTCGTCAAGCGCAACGGCTACTACTACCTGTTCGCCTCGTACGACACCTGCTGCGCCGGCACCGGCTCCACCTACAAGATCAAGGTCGGCCGGGCCACCAGCGTCACCGGGCCCTACTACGACAGGAACGGCGTCGCCATGACGAACAACGGCGGCACGCCCGTGCTGGAGTCGCACGGCCGGTACATCGGCCCCGGCGGCCAGTCGATCCTGGCGGACGTGGACGGCGACCTGATCGTCTACCACTACTACGACGGCCAGGACAACGGCACCCCCAAACTCGGCATCAACCTCCTGAACTGGAGCAGCGGATGGCCCGTCGCCTACTGACCCTGCTGGCCGCGCTCCTGCTCGCCCTGTCGCTCGGACAGCCGCCGGCGAGCGCGGCGACCTTCGCCAACCCGGTCAAGTCGGTGAAGGGCGCCGACCCCTGGATCTCGTACCACGACGGCAACTACTACCTGGTGACGACGAGCTGGACCGACGTCATCACCATGCGCAAGTCGCCCACGCTGGCCGGGCTCGCGACCGCGCCCAGCGTGCAGGTGTGGAAGGGCGACGCGGCCTCGCGCTGCTGCAACATCTGGGCGCCCGAGCTCTTCCACTCCGGCGGCCGGTGGTACCTCTACTTCGTGGCCGGGCAGAACGTCTCCGACTACAACCCGACCCAGCGCACCCACGTCCTGGAGAGCTCGGGCTCCGACCCGATGGGCCCGTACACCTACCGGAACCAGCTCAACAGCTCCTGGATGCTGGATCCGAGCGTGCTCAACGTGAACGGGCAGCTCTACCTGCTGGGCAGCGCGAGCGGCGGCACGCAGAACCTCGTCATCGCCCCCATGTCCAACCCCTACACGGTCAGCGGCTCCTTCTCGACGATCTCCACGCCCACGTACGACTGGGAGAGGTCGGGCGGGACGGTGAACGAGGGACCCGAAGTGCTCCAGCGGGGCGGGACGACGCGGATCGTCTACTCGGCCAGCGGGTGCTGGACGCCCGACTACAAGCTCGGGCAGCTGACGCTGACCGGCTCGAACCCGCTCTCCGCGTCCTCCTGGACGAAGAAGTCCACGCCGGTCTTCCAGCGCAACGACGCCGCCGGGGTGTACGGACCCGGGCACAACGGCTTCTTCACCTCGCCCGACGGGAGCGAGAGCTGGATCGTCTACCACGCCAACGACAGCGCGAGCGAGGGCTGCGACAACGGCCGCACCACGCGCGCGCAGAAGTTCACGTGGAACGCGGACGGGTCACCGAACCTCGGCACGCCGGTCCGGCTCGGCGCGAGCACGGCGGGACCGTCGGGGGAGCCGTCGAGCACCTCGACGGCGTACACGCTGACCAACCGCAACAGCGGCAAGTGCCTGGAGGTGGCCGGTGGTTCGGCCGCCGACGGGGCCAACGTCCAGCAGTACGCCTGCAACGCCGGGAACCACCAGAAGTGGCGGGTGGAGGACCGCGGCGACGACACCAGCCGGCTGGTGAACGTGGCCTCCGGGAAGGTGCTGGACACGGCGGACTGCTCCGCCGCGGACGGGGCGGACCTGCGGCAGTGGGCGTGGCTCGACAACACGTGCCAGCGGTTCCGGTTCCTGACCACGAGCGGGGGCTACACACGGATCGTGAACCAGGCCACCGGGAAGGTCGCCGACGTGGCCGACTGCTCCGCGGCCGACGGCGCGAACGTCCGCCAGTGGACCTGGCTGAACAACGACTGCCAGCAGTGGCGGTTCAACCCGGCGTGAACCCCGGTGGGGGCCGGCTTCCAGGGGCGCGGGGAACTGCGCAATCGTTGAGCGCCACCCCCACCGGCGGTCAGCCGATCCGGCCCGGCGCGCCGGCCGCAGGCCAGTTCGTGCCGGACGCGCCCGCCGTGTTCGGCCACCCCCCGGCCGGCTGGG
>NZ_JABTYA010000051.1:0-2735 GCF_013302945.1 Streptomyces sp. 8P21H-1
GCCGGCACGCCCCACGACCGCAGCCGCAGCCCCAGGACGCCGCGGACGCCGTACGAGGTGGCCAGCCGGGGACCGGCCAGGCGCTGGGCCCTGGCGACCCGCGCCTCGGAGAAGGAGCCGACGCAGACGCGGTCCCAGGACCCGGTGCGGCGGATCAGGTCGAGCAGCGGGCGCAGCGCGCGCTCCGCCTTGACGTCGACGTTCCAGCGGACCCCGGGAAAGGTCTCCAGGAGTTCCTCGAACAGGGGGACCGGTTCGGTGCCCGCCACGCGCGCGTGGCGCACGTCGTCCCAGGGGAGGTCCGCTATCCGGCCCCACCCGTCGGTCACCCGGTCCAGGGTCGGGTCGTGGAAGGCGACGAGCCGTCCGTCCGCCGTGGCGTGCACGTCGGTCTCGATGTACCGGTAGCCGGCCCCGACCGCGCGGCGGAACTGGGTCACGGTGTTCTCCAGGCCGTCGGCGGCCCCGCCCCGGTGGGCGAAGGCGAGGGGGCCGGGGTGGTCGAGGTAGGGGTGGCGCACGCGCGGGATCATCCGCGCAGTGTCGCCCGCCCGGACGGCCCCGCGGCAACGGCCGTGCTGCCGGGCGGTGAGGAGGGGGCGACGGCGGACAGCCGCAGGAAGAGCTGGACCAGCGGCCCGATGGACACCGCGTACAGCACCGTCCCCGCACCGACCGTGCCGCCGAGGGCGAAGCCCGTCGCGACCACCGCCGCTTCGATGGCCGTGCGCACCAGCCGGACCGAGCGGCCGGTGCGCCGGTGGAGGCCCGTCATCAGGCCGTCGCGCGGCCCCGGGCCGTAGCGGGCCGCTATGTAGAGGCCGGTCGCGACGCCGTTGAGCAGGACGCCCGCCAGCAGCAGCGGGACGCGGACCGTGAGGGCGTGCGCCTGCGGGAGGAGGGCGAGCGTGCCGTCCATCGCGATGCCGACCACGAAGACGTTGGACACCGTGCCGAGGCCCGGGCGCTGGCGCAGCGGGATCCACAGGAGGAGGACGACGGCTCCCACGAGGACCGACACGACGCCGATCGTCAGCCCCGTGCGCCCGGCCAGCCCCTGGTGCAGCACGCCCCAGGGCTCCAGACCCAGGTCCGCCGTCACGAGGAGGGCCGAACTCACCCCGTACAGGACCAGACCCCCGTAGAGCTGGAGGAGCCGGCGGGCGCGGCGCCCCGACGCGGGGGCGGGCGTGGGCCTGGGCCTGGGCGTGGACAAGGTGTGCTCCCGGTGGTGGCGGTGGCCTGATCCGTGGCAGTCTTCGGGGTGGGAAGCGGCCTCTTCCATGGCCAATCCGAGGAAGGTGGACCGGAAATCATGGTGCAGTGGACTTCAGCGGTGGGAGCCGCCCAGCTCGCCCGGCTCCTCGGCTCCCAGCAGGAACGTCCGGCGGGCCCCGGCACCCGCCGCCCGCCCGCCTACCGGGCCCTCGCCGACGGCATCCGGCTGCTCGTCCTCGAAGGGCGCGTCCCGGTGGCCGCGCGGCTGCCCGCCGAGCGCGAGCTGGCCCTGTCGCTGTCCGTCAGCCGCACCACCGTGGCGGCCGCCTACGAGGCACTGCGGACCGAGGGCTTCCTGGAGTCCCGCAGGGGAGCGGGCAGCTGGACCGCCGTGCCGGCCGGCAACCCGCTGCCCGCACGCGGCCTGGAGCCACTGCCGCCCGAGGCCCTCGGTTCGATGATCGACCTCGGGTGCGCGGCCCTGCCCGCACCCGAGCCCTGGCTCACCCGCGCCGTCCGCGGCGCCCTGGAGGAACTGCCGCCGTACGCCCACACGCACGGCGACTACCCGGCGGGACTGCCCGCGCTGCGCCGGACGCTCGCCGACCGGTACACCGCCCGCGGCATCCCGACCATGCCCGAGCAGATCATGGTGACCACCGGGGCCATGGGCGCCATCGACGCCATCTGCCACCTCTTCGCCGGGCGCGGGGAGCGGATCGCGGTCGAGTCGCCCTCGTACGCCAACATCCTCCAGCTGATGCGCGAGACCGGGGCCAGGCTGGTGCCCGTCGCGATGGCCGAAGGGCTCGCGGGCTGGGACCTGGACCGCTGGCGGCAGGTGCTGCGCGACGCGGCGCCCCGCCTCGCCTACGTCGTCGCGGACTTCCACAACCCGACCGGCGCGCTGGCCGGCGAGGACCAGCGGCGCCAGCTCGTCGAGGCCGCGAGGTCGGCCGGCACGGTGCTGGTCGTCGACGAGACCATGAGCGAGCTGCACCTGGACGAGGGACTCGCCCTGCCGCGCCCCGTCTGCGGGTTCGACCCGGCCGGCTCCACGGTCGTCACGGTCGGTTCGGCCAGCAAGGCATTCTGGGCCGGTATGCGGATCGGCTGGGTCCGCGCCGCGCCCGACGTGATCCGCAGCCTGGTCGCGGCCCGCGCGTACGCCGACCTCGGCACCCCCGTCCTGGAACAGCTCGCCGTGAACTGGCTGCTCGGCACGGGCGGCTGGGAGCAGGCCGTGCGGGTGCGGCGCGACCAGGCCCGCGAGAACCGGGACGCGCTGGTGGCGGCCGTGCGCCGGGAGCTGCCCGGCTGGGAGTTCGACGTGCCGGGCGGCGGGCTCACGCTGTGGGTGCGCACGGGGGGCCTGTCCGGCTCACGGCTGGCCGAGGTCGGCGAGCGGGTGGGCGTGCGCGTGCCGTCCGGGCCCCGCTTCGGTGTGGACGGCGCCTTCGAGGGCTACGTACGGCTGCCGTTCACCGTCGGCGGCGCGGTCGCCGACGAGGCCGCGG
>NZ_JABTYA010000052.1:0-3083 GCF_013302945.1 Streptomyces sp. 8P21H-1
ACCGCCGCCCTCGTCGGCGCCGTACCGGCGGAGCACCCGCTCACCGCGGTAATCCACACGGCGGGTGTCCTGGACGACGGTGTGATCGCCTCGCTCACGCCCGAACGCCTCGCGGCCGTCCTGCGGCCCAAGGTGGACGCGGCCTGGCACCTGCACGAGCTGACCCGCGACCTCGACCTCGCCGCGTTCCTGCCCTTCTCGTCCATCGCGGGCGTCATGGGCAGCCCCGGCCAGGGCAACTACGCCGCGGCCAACTCGTTCCTGGACGCCCTCACCCGCCACCGCCGCGAACTCGGCCTGGCCGGCACCTCGCTGGCCTGGGGTCCCTGGGCGCACGACGGCGGCATGACCAGCACCCTGTCCGACACGGACATGCGCCGCATGCAGTCCGGCGGCCTCCCGCCGCTCGCCGTCGAGCAGGGCCTGGAACTGTTCGACATCGCCCGCGGCTCCGACGAGACCTTCCTCGTCCTGGTGGGCCTCGCCCCCGGCGCCATGCGCGGCGCCGCCCCCGAGGACCTGCCGCCGCTGTTCCGCTCCATGGTCCGCAGCGGACGCCGCACCGCGGCCGCCACCGACGCGGCCGGAGCCTCCGCGGCGCTCGGCGCCAAGCTCGCCGAACTCGGCGCCGCCGACCGCGTCCGGTACGTCACCGACCTGGTCCGCGAACAGGCCGCCCGGGTCCTCGGCCACGCCTCACCGAAGTCCGTCGACGTCACCCAGGAGTTCCGTGAGCTGGGCTTCGACTCGCTGACCGCGCTGGAACTGCGCAACCACCTGTCCACCGCGACCGGACTGCGCCTCCCGGCGACCCTGGTCTTCGACTACCCCACGCCCACCGTGCTCGCCGAACACTTCGTCTCCGAACTGGCCGGCGACGACGCCCCGCAGGGGCCGTCGCTCCTCGCCGAACTCGACCGGCTGGAGACGCTCCTCGCGGCCGGCGACCCGGACGAGATCACCCGCGCGGGCCTCGCCCTGCGCCTGGGCCAGATGCTGGACAGGGTGCGCGGTACCGCACCGGAGCCGACCGGCTCCGACGTCGACGACAACTTCGAGTCGGCCAGCGCCGACGACGTCTTCGCGTTCATCGACAACGAGCTCGGCCGCCTGGGCGACCGCTGAGACGAGCTTGATCCACCACAGGAAGGTTCCCCCGTCATGCCCGATGACAAGAAGCTCGTCGACTACCTCAAGTGGGTCACGGCCGATCTGCACAAGACCCGGCGCCGCCTGGAGGAGGCCGAGGCACACCGGCGCGAGCCCATCGCCGTCGTCGGCATGGCCTGCCGCCTCCCCGGCGGCGTGAACTCCCCCGAGGACTACTGGCGGCTCCTCGACGAGGGCCGTGACGGCATCGCGCCCTTCCCCGACGACCGCGGCTGGGACCTCGACGCCCTGGGCGGCGAGGGCGCCGGCAGCAGTGCCGCCGCCGAGGGCGGCTTCGTGGACGCCGCCGCCTTCGACGCCGGGTTCTTCGGGATCTCGCCCCGCGAGGCCGTCGCCATGGACCCGCAGCAGCGGCTCCTCCTGGAAACCTCCTGGGAGGCCGTGGAACAGGCCGGCATCGACCCGGTCTCGCTGCGCGGCAGCCGCACCGGTGTCTTCGTGGGCACCGCCGGCGTCGACTACGTCGGCGTCGTGATGAACTCCCGCGAGGACGCCGAGGGCCACGCCACCACGGGCCTCACCGCCAGTGTCGTCTCCGGCCGCCTGTCGTACGCCTTCGACCTGGCCGGTCCCGCCGTCACCGTCGACACCGCCTGCTCGTCGTCCCTCGTCGCCATCCACCTGGCCGCCCAGGCGCTGCGCAACGGCGAGTGCGGCCTCGCCCTCGCGGGCGGCGTCACGGTGATGTCCACCCCGATGGGCTTCTCCGGCTTCACCCGCCAGGGCGGCATCTCCACCAGCGGCCGCTGCAAGGCCTTCGCGGACGCCGCCGACGGCACCGGCTGGTCCGAGGGCTCCGGCGTCCTCGTCCTGGAACGGCTGTCCGACGCCCGCCGCAACGGCCACCAGGTCCTGGCCGTGATCCGGGGCTCCGCCATCAACCAGGACGGCGCCTCCAACGGCCTGACCGCCCCCAACGGGCCCTCGCAGAAGCGCGTCATCCGGCAGGCCCTCGCCGGGGCCGGGCTCTCCGCCGCAGACGTCGACGCGGTGGAGGCGCACGGCACCGGCACCCCGCTCGGCGACCCCATCGAGGCGCAGGCCCTGCTGGCGACGTACGGACAGGACCGGCCCGCGGACCGCCCGCTGCTGCTGGGCTCCGCGAAGTCGAACATCGGCCACTCCCAGGCCGCCGCCGGTGTCGCGGGCGTCATCAAGACCGTCCTCGCCATCCGGCACGGCGTCCTGCCCAAGACCCTCCACGTGGACCGGCCCTCGACCCACGTCGACTGGGAGGCGGGCAACATCCGCCTGCTCACCGAGGCCACCCCGTGGCCGGAGACCGGCCGGCCCCGCCGCGCCGGCGTGTCCTCCTTCGGCATCAGCGGCACCAACGCCCACCTCGTCATCGAGCAGGCACCCGAGCCCGAGGAGACCACGGCCCCCGAGTCCGAGCAGCCCGTGGTCACGCCCGCGGTCGTCCCCTGGACGGTCTCCGCCAAGACCCGGGACTCCCTGGACGCCCAGATCGCCCGCCTCACCGGCCTGAGCGCCACCCCCCTCGACATCGGCCACTCCCTGGCCACCGGCCGCTCCACCTTCGACCACCGTGCCGTCCTGCTGGCGGATGCCGAGGGCGAGCCGGTGGAGGTGGCCCGGGGACGCGCCGTCGAGCGGACCCTGGCCGTCCTGTTCTCCGGTCAGGGGTCGCAGCGTGCGGGGATGGGGCGTGAGCTGTACGCGCGCTTCCCGGTGTTCGCCGAGGCGCTGGACGAGGTACTGGCGTACCTGGACGAGGGCCTGGAGCGTCCGCTGCGTGAGGTGCTGTTCGCGGAGGAGGGCAGCGAGGAGGCCGCTCTGCTGGATGCCACCGGGTACACGCAGCCCGCGTTGTTCGCGGTCGAGGTGGCGCTGTACCGGCTGGTCGAGTCCTGGGGCGTGAGCCCTGAGTTCGTGGCCGGTCACTCCATCGG
>NZ_JABTYA010000053.1:0-333 GCF_013302945.1 Streptomyces sp. 8P21H-1
TGTTGTATGTTGTTTTTCCTCTAGTGGTGTTATGTGAACGTCGACTACATAACACTTCACCATTATTTGGGCCTAGAGGAAGGCATTGGGAAGTAGTAAGTAGATGATGGGTTGCTAGAGTGACAGAAGCTTAAACCCTAGTTTATGCGTTGCTTCGTAAGGGGCTGATTTGGATCCACTAGTTTAATGCTATGGTTAGACTTTGTCTTAATTCTTCTTTCGTAGTTGCGGATGCTTGCGAGAGGGGTTAATCATAAGTGGGATGCTTGTCCAAGTAAGGGCAGTACCCAAGCGTCGGTCCACCCACATATCAAACTATCAAAGTAACGAACG
>NZ_JABTYA010000054.1:0-378 GCF_013302945.1 Streptomyces sp. 8P21H-1
GCCGGTCCGCCCGGACGGACCCCGTCCGCTCCCGCCGACCCGGCCGGGGCGCTGGGCCTCACCGGCCGGGAGCGCGACGTGCTGCGGCTGGTGGCCGCGGGGCGCAGCAACCGGCAGATCGCCGGGGAGCTGTTCATCTCCCCGAAGACGGCCAGCGTGCACGTCTCGAACATCCTGGCCAAGCTCGGGGTCTCCGGGCGGGGGGAGGCGGCGGCGCTGGCGCACCGGATGCGCCTGTTCCCACCGGAAGAGACCGGCCCGCCCGCCACCGACGCACCCGCCACGAACTAGTCCGTCACCGGCGCGCCCGTCACCGGCCGGTCGGTCGCCGGTCCGCCTGTCACCGGCGCGTCCACCACGGACCAGTCGGTCGCCGGT
>NZ_JABTYA010000054.1:417-16840 GCF_013302945.1 Streptomyces sp. 8P21H-1
CCACCGGCCGGTCGGTCGCCGGTCCGTCTGTCACCGGCGCGTCCACCACGGACCAGTCGGTCGCCGGTCCGCCTGCCACCGGCCGGTCGGTCGCCGGTCCGTCTGTCACCGGCGCGTCCACCACGGACCAGTCGGTCGCCGGTCCGCCTGTCACAGGTCCGCCTGTCACAGGTTGGTCGGTCGCCGGTCCGTCTGTCACCGGCGCGTCCACCACCGGTCGGTCGGTCACGGGCCGGGTCCGTCACCGGCCCGTCCGCCACCGGTCGGTCCGGCCGGGTCGGCTGGGGTCCGGACAGCCCGGGGAGGTGCCCTTCGGCCGGGTCGGCGGCCGCCCGCGCGGACGGCCCCGGCTCACTTCACCCGCAGCTCCAGGATCCGGTCGTCGGTGCCGTTCGGGGTCCCCCGTCCGTCCGTCTCGCTGGTGACCAGCCACAGCTTGTCGCCGCCCGCCGCCACCACCGTGCGCAGCCGGCCGTACTCGTCGGTCAGGAAGTCCTGCGGCTCCGCCGACTTCCCGGTGCCGTCCAGCGGGATGCGCCACAGCCGCTTGCCGCGCAGGCCTGCCATCCAGACGGAGCCCTTCGCGTAGGCGATGCCGCTGGGGGACGCCTTGTCGGTGCTCCACTGGTCGACTGGGTTCTCGTACCGGGAGTCGTCGGCCTTGCCCTCCGCGTCCGGCCAGCCGTAGTTGCCGCCCGGCTTGATGTGGTTCAGCTCGTCCCAGGTGTCCTGGCCGAACTCCGAGGCGAAGAGGCGCTGCTCGGTGTCCCAGGCGAGGCCCTGCACATTGCGGTGGCCGTACGAGTAGACCGGCGAGCCGAACGGGTTGCCCGGTGCCGGCTCGCCCTCCGGCGTCAGACGGAGGATCTTGCCGCCCGTCGACTTCTTGTCCTGGGCCAGCTCGGTGACGTAGGTCTCGCCCGTGCCCACGTACAGCATCCTGTCCGGGCCGAAGGCGATCCGGCCGCCGTTGTGGTTCGTGCCCTTCGGGATGCCCCGGAACACCGTGTCGGGCGCGCCCAGTTGCTCACCGGCCGGCTTCCGCGCGTCGTACTGCATGCGCACGACGCGGTTGTCGGAGTCCGAGGTGAAGTACGCGTAGACCATGTGGTCCGACGCGTACGACGGGGAGAGGGCCAGCCCCATCAGACCGCCCTCGCCGCCGGGGGCGACCCCGGGCACCGAGCCCAGTTCGGTCTTCTTCCCGGTCCTCTCGTCGACCCGGGTGATCGTCCCCCCGTCCCGCGAGGACACCAGCAGGCCGCCCTCGGGCAGCGGAGCGAGGCCCCAGGGTGTCTTGAGGCCCTCGGCGACGGTCCGTACGACCTCCACGGAACCCTTGGCGGGCGGTGTCGGCGCGGCCGCCCGCCCGGAGGCCGGGGCCGAGGTGCCCGGCTCCGGACTGCCCGGGGACGAGTTCCCGCCGTTGCCCGGCTCCTCCCCGCCGTCCGAGGAGCAGCCGGCCGTCAGCAGGAGCGCGGCTGCGGCCAACACGGCCGTCACAGCTCGACGTTGCACGATCAGGTTCCCTTCGCCGCGGCACGTTCTCTTGTTCATACACCGCCCGGACCCCACGAGTTCCCGATCACGGACGCCGAATCGCCGGTACACCGCCGGAACCGGGCGATCCGGCCCCGCAAGGCCCGCCCGGTACCGGTACCGCCGGGGTCCTGTTCAGTCCCAGGAACCCAGTGCCGGGGGCAGAGCCGCGATCTCGGCCAGGTCCTCCTCCGTGAGGCGCAGCCCGGCCGCTCCCGCGTTCTCCGCGACCCAGCACTCCCGCTTGGCGCCGGGCACCGGAACCACGTGCGGCCCGCACGACAGCACCCACGCCAGGGCCACCTGCGCGGGGGTGACGCCCGTTCCCCGCGCCGCCGAGTGGCGGGCGGCCACCCGGCGCAGACCGACGACTATCGGCTGGTTCGCGGCCATCATCTCGGCGGTGAACCGGGGATGCCGGGCCCGTAGGTCGTGGCGCTCGAACCCCTCGCCGGGGGTGAGCGTCCCGGTCAGGAAGCCGTTGCCGAGCGGCATCGCCGCCAGGAACCCGACACCGCGCGCCTCGCACCACGGCAGCAGGGCCTCCAGCGCCTCCGGCGACCACACCGACAACTCGGCCTGCACCGCGCTCACCGGGAAGACCTGCTGCACCCGCTCCAGCGTGCGGATCGTCCCGTCGTACGGTCGCGCCCCCGGCCTGCGGCGGAAGTGCGCCCCCACCGCGCACAGCCCGAGGGCCCGCACCTTCCCCGCCGTGACGAGCTCCGCCATCGCCCCCCAGGTCTCCTCGACCGGCACCTCCGGGTCCTCGCGGTGCAGCTGGTAGAGGTCGATGACATCCGTCTGCAGCCGGCGCAGCGAGGCGTCGCACGCCCGTCTCACGTAGCTGGGGCGGCCGTTGGCCACCAGGTGCTGCTCGCCCACCAGCAGGCCGACCTTGGTCGACACGAAGGCCCGCGCGCGCCGGTCCTTCAGCGCGCGCCCCACCAGCAGCTCGTTGGTGAAGGGCCCGTACATGTCGGCGGTGTCCAGCAGCGTCGCGCCCCGGTCGAGGGCCGCGTGCACGGTCCGCAGCGACTCGGCGCCCCGCTGCCGCGAACCCGAGTACGCCCAGCTCATCGGCATGCAGCCGAGGCCCACAGCCCCCACTTCGAGCGCCGCCGCCCCGATCGTCCTGCGCTCCACCGGCCGCGCCCTCCCTTTCCTGGCACCCCAAACTAACCCCTGCGTCCACGGGTCCTTCGCATAGCCTCCTGACCATGACGTACGAAGTGTGGCTCCCGTATCCCGCAGCCGAACTCGAAGGACTTCCCCAAGGGCCCCACTACCGCCACTGGGACGGCGGGGACGACTTCCCCGGCGACCCCGCGCACTGCTCCTTCTACGTCGTGCCGTACATGAAGGGCAGCGAGGTCTCGGTGCGCCCCCTGGGCGGCATGACGTCCGTGGAGGTCGTGCAGACCCTGACGGCCGGGATCGACCACGTCGAGCCGGGACTCCACCTGCTGCCTTCCGGAGTGCGGTTGTGCAACGCGCGCGGGGTGCACGACGCCAGCACCGCCGAGCTGGCCCTCACCCTGATCCTCGCCTCGCTGCGCGGCATCCCCGACTTCGTCCGCGGACAGGACCGCGGGGAGTGGCGGGCCGGATTCCGTCCCGCGCTCGCGGACCGGAGCGTCCTGATAGTCGGCTACGGGGCGATCGGCTCGGCAGTCGAGGACCGGCTCGTACCGTTCGAGCCCGCGCGGGTGGCGCGCGTCGCGCGCTCCGCCCGTGAGACGGCGCGCGGCTCAGTGCATCCGATCGCCGCCTTGCCTCGACTTCTCCCCGAGGCCGATGTCGTGGTGCTCGTCACGCCCCTCACCGAGCAGACGAAAGGCCTGGCCGGCGCCGATTTCCTGGCCCGCATGAAGGACGGGGCGCTCCTGGTGAACGTGGCCCGCGGCGGGATCGTCGACACCGGGGCGCTGCTCGCCGAGCTGGAGAGCGGCCGGCTCCGGGCGGCCCTGGACGTCACCGACCCCGAGCCGCTGCCGCCGGGACACCCCCTGTGGCATGCGCCGAACGTGCTCATCAGCCCTCACGTGGGCGGGCCGACCTCGGCGTTCCTCCCACGCGCCCGACGGCTCCTGGTGGACCAGTTGAACCGTTTCGTGAACCGCGAGCCCCTGCGGAACGTGGTCCTTACGACGGGCTCGTAGTCCTCCCCGCTCCCGGCCGCGCACGGGTGGGGAGCGCTCGCGGGCACCCTCCGCAGTCCCCCGAACGCGTACCGTGGCCGGATCCCTGCTGATCGTCACGGAGCGTAGAGGTGCTATGTCCCTGAGTGACGAGTCTGGTGTATCGTCCCGACAGGGGACGCGCCACGCACGATTCGGCGCCGGGGACTGAGACAGCAGCAGTGAGGGGGGCGACGGGCGATGCATGGCCTGAGGACCAACGATCCGACGCGGCGGGACCGGCGACGGCGACCCTGGTGTCCACCCGCGCGCAGAAGCCGCCACGGCGGCCGGCACCTCCGGCGGCCGGGCGGCCGCCGCAGGCACGGCCCCCCGGCGCACCGGGACCAGAGGGACTCGGGGGCGGCCCGGACCGGGGAACCGCAGTGAGCACCCCGGGGGCACTGTCGGCCCGCGGGTCGGTCGCCACGGGCAGGGCGGGCGCCGTCCCGCAGCTGGTCCTCGTCCTGATGTGCGCGGGGTACGCCGCCGGCGCCGCGCTCGGCTGGGGCTCACCCGAACTCGCCCTGATCATGGGCGACTTCGGTCTGAGCGCCGCCGCCGCCAGCGCGGCCGTCTCCTGCTTCCTCTGCGCCCGCACCCGGCGCAGCCGCTTTCGGCCCGCGTGGCTGCTCTTCTCGCTCTCCTCCGCGATGGCCGCCGCGGGCAACTTCGTCTGGGGCTGGTACGAGGTCGTCCTGGGCGTCCCGGTGCCCAACCCGAGCTACGCCGACCTGTTCTTCCTGTGCTTCGCGCCGCCCGCCATCGTGGGCCTGCTCGTCCTCGCCAAACGGCCCGTGAGCAGGGCCGGCTGGGTCTGCCTGGGACTCGACGCATGGCTGATCGGCGGCTCGCTGCTCACACTCTCCTGGAGCCTCGCGCTCGCCCAGGCGGCGAAGGCGGAGGGGCCGGGCGTCCCGCACACCGCGCTGTCGCTCGCCTATCCGCTGCTGGACATCGCCCTCGTCAGCATGGTGCTCGCACTGCACTTCAAGCGCTCGGCGGTGAACCGCTCCGCGGTGAACACCGCGATCGGGGCGCTGGCCCTCACGGTGGTGTGCGACGCCCTGTTCACCTCGCCGCTGCTGCACGACGACTACCGCTCCGGGCAGCTGCTCGACGCCGGCTGGTTCGCCGGCTCCCTGCTGCTCGCCTACGCCCCGTGGATGGGGCACCGAAACGGACCCACGGAAGAAGAAGGGCGCACGCGCGTGGTGCACGGCTACGTGCCCGGGCCCCGGCAGGGACAACCGGCACACGTGCCCCTCCAGGAAGGAGGTCACAGTCGGTATCCGGCCAGCCGGCCCCTCACCAGCTCGCTGGCGGCACTCACGCCCTACCTGGCCGCCGCCGTCTGCACGCTGGGAATCCTCTACAACGTGCTCAACGGCCGCAGCGTCGACCGCGTGGTGCTCGTCACCGGCGGGACGGTCGTGCTCGCCCTCGTCGTGCGCCAGGGCATCATGCTCCTCGACAACATCACGCTCACCCAGGAACTGGCCCAGAAGGAGAACCACTTCCGCTCCCTGGTGCAGGGCTCCAGCGACGTCATCATGATCGCCGCCCCGAGCGGCATCCTCCGGTACGTCAGCCCGGCCGCCGCCGGGGTCTACGGACGCCCCGCCGAGGAGCTGGTCGGGTCCGAACTCGCCTCGCTGATCCATCCCGAGGACCTGGACTGCGTGGTGCACGAGCTGCGCCGCTTCCTCTCCGCCAGCCCCGCCGAGGAACCCACCACCCGTATCGAGTGCCGCTTCCGGTCCGGCGGTGGGGGCACCTCCCGCTCGAACGGAGCCGAGAGCGGGGGAGGCTGGCTCAACGTCGAGTCGACCGTCAAGCGGCACCACGGCAACCTCATCCTCAACAGCCGTGACGTGACCGAGCGGGTCCGCCTCCAGGCCCAGCTGCAGCACAACGCCGAGCACGACCCGCTCACCGACCTGCCCAACCGGGCCCTGTTCACCAAGCGCGTCGGCCAGGCGCTGTCCGGCCGCCGCTCCTCCGACCACGGCACCGCCGTGCTCTTCATCGACCTCGACGGCTTCAAGGCGGTCAACGACACGATCGGCCACCAGGCCGGCGACGAGCTCCTCGTGCAGGCCGCCCGCAGACTCCAGGACGCGGTCCGCAAGGGGGACACCGCCTCCCGGCTCGGCGGCGACGAGTTCGCGGCCCTGATCGTCGGCGACGGCTCCCGCGACCGCGCGGCGCGTGAGCGCCACATCTTCGAACTCGCCGACCGGCTCCGTACGACCCTCTCGCAGCCGTACCGCATCGACGGCAACGATGTCCGGGTCGCCGCCTCCATCGGCGTGTCCTTCTCCGAGCCGGGCCTCGGCGCGGGGGAGCTGCTGCGCAACGCCGACCTGGCGATGTACCGCGCCAAGGCGGCGGGCAAGGGCCGGGTCGAGCTGTACGCGCCCCAGATGCAGCAGGACGTCGTACGGAAGGCGGAGCTGGCCACCCGGCTGCGCGCCGCCCTGCACGACGGCGAGTTCACGCTGCTGCACCAGCCCGTGGTCTCCCTGCAGACCGGCCGCATCACGGCGGTGGCCGCGCAGGCGCGCTGGCGCTCGGCCCAGGGGGTGCTCTTCACCCCCGACGAGTTCCTGCGCGTGGCCGAGGACGGCGAGCGCAGCGCCGAGCTCGGCCGCTGGCTGCTGGAGGAGGCCGTCGAACAGGCCGCCGAGCGCACCGCCACCGGGCACGCCGTGCCCGTCGCCGTCCGGATGACGGCCCGCAGACTGCTCGACCGCTCCATGCCCCTCAGCTCCGTGGAGGCCCTGCTGACGCGGTACGGACTGCCCTCGGGCGGCCTCATCGTCGAACTGGCCGAAATCGACCCCAAGGTGTCCCTGGACGAGCTGGAGCGCCGGCTGAAGACGCTCAGGCGGCTGGGCGTCCGGATCGCCCTCGACGGCTTCGGCAGCGGCTGGGCCACCGTCACCGCGCTGCGCCGGCTGCCCCTGGACGTACTGAAGCTGGACCGCGGTCTGGTCGAGGGGGTCGTCGAGTCCGCCCGGCTCCACAAGATCACCAGTGGGCTGCTGCGGATCGCGAACGACCTGGGGCTGCAGTCCGTGGCCGACGGGGTGGACCTGCCCGAGCAGGTCGTCGCCCTGCGGTCGATGGGCTGCACCCACGGGCAGGGCCTGGCCTTCTCCGGGCCGCTGGACGAGTACCGGCTGCGCCGCGCCCTGGCGTCCGGCGGCCACTCCGTGCCGCACGGTCCCGTCGAGCCCGTCTTCGTGGGAAGCGGCAGCGGCGTCTACGCGGGCGGGGGCACCAGCGCCTACGCGGCGGGGGCGGCCTCGGGAGGCTATGGGACCGGGACCGCCCTGCGCTCACATGATGAGACTCCCGTCCCACCCACTTGACACGCACAGTGCGCCGGGGAGAGGGTCTGTGCCATGCGCACCCGAATTCTCGTACTTGGAAAGCGCGTCGGCTGAGCTGGGACGCACCGGATCGGATGATCCGGAAGCCCCGGTGACCGCACCCGACGCGCTCCCCTCGCCTGCCTCACGGCACGAGGGGTTTTTTGTTGCACGAGTGCCTGTCGACCAGTAACCGCACACCGCGCAAAACGCGCAAAAACCCTCAGCATCGAGAAGAGAATGCCGATGACCGAGCAGGCCACCGGGGCCCATCACCCGCAGCCGCGGCCCCGTTCCGGAGGACAGCAGTCCGCCCCTGAGCAGGTGACGGGAGCGCAGTCCCTCATCCGCTCCCTCGAGGAGGTCGGGGCCGAGACGGTATTCGGCATTCCCGGCGGTGCGATCCTTCCGGCCTACGACCCGCTGATGGACTCCAAGCGGGTGCGGCACGTGCTCGTCCGCCACGAGCAGGGCGCGGGTCACGCGGCCACCGGTTACGCCCAGGCCACCGGCAGGGTCGGCGTCTGCATGGCGACCAGCGGCCCCGGCGCCACCAACCTGGTCACCCCGATCGCCGACGCGCACATGGACTCCGTGCCGGTGGTCGCCATCACCGGTCAGGTCGCCTCCAAGGCGATCGGCACGGACGCCTTCCAGGAGGCGGACATCGTCGGCATCACCATGCCGATCACCAAGCACAACTTCCTGGTGACCAGGGCCGAGGACATCCCGCGGACGATCGCGGAGGCCTTCCACATCGCCTCCACCGGCCGCCCGGGGCCGGTCCTGGTCGACATCGCCAAGGACGCCCTCCAGGCGCGGACCACGTTCCAGTGGCCGCCCGTCCAGGACCTGCCCGGCTACCGCCCGGTCACCAAGCCGCACGCCAAGCAGATCCGCGAGGCGGCCCGGCTGATCACGCAGGCCAGGCGCCCCGTCCTCTACGTCGGCGGCGGCGTCATCAAGGCCGGTGCCACCGCCGAGCTGAAGGTCCTCGCCGAACTCACCGGAGCGCCCGTCACCACCACCCTGATGGCGCTCGGCGCGTTCCCCGACAGCCACCCGCTGCACGTGGGGATGCCGGGCATGCACGGTTCGGTCACCGCCGTCACCGCGCTGCAGAAGGCCGACCTGATCGTCGCCCTCGGAGCCCGCTTCGACGACCGCGTCACCGGCAAGCTGGACAGCTTCGCCCCGCACGCGAAGGTCGTCCACGCCGACATCGACCCGGCCGAGATCGGCAAGAACCGCGCCGCCGACGTGCCGATCGTCGGGGACGCCCGCGAGGTCATCGCCGACCTGGTCCAGGCCGTGCAGAAGGAGCACAGCGAGGGCCGCACCGGGGACTGCACGGCCTGGTGGAAGGACCTCGACCGCTGGCGTGAGACGTACCCGCTCGGCTACGAGCAGCCCACGGACGGCTCGCTCTCCCCGCAGCAGGTCATCGAGCGCATCGGGCAGCTCGCGCCCGAGGGCACGATCTTCGCCGCGGGCGTCGGCCAGCACCAGATGTGGTCCGCGCACTACATCCAGTACGAGCGGCCCGCGACCTGGCTGAACTCCGGCGGCGCCGGGACCATGGGCTACGCGGTGCCCGCCGCGATGGGCGCCAAGGCCGGTGTGCCGGACCGCACGGTCTGGGCGATCGACGGCGACGGCTGCTTCCAGATGACCAACCAGGAACTCACCACCTGCGCCCTGAACAACATCCCGATCAAGGTCGCCGTCATCAACAACGGCGCCCTCGGGATGGTCCGCCAGTGGCAGACCCTCTTCTACAACCAGCGCTACTCCAACACCGTGCTGCACTCCGGCCCCGACGCGGACGGCAAGCAGCCGAGCGCCGGCACCCGCGTCCCCGACTTCGTGAAGCTGTCGGAGGCCATGGGCTGCCACGCGATCCGCTGCGAGTCGCCGGAGGACCTCGACAAGGTCATCGAGGAGGCGAACGCGATCAACGACCGCCCCGTCGTCATCGACTTCATCGTCCACGAGGACGCCATGGTGTGGCCGATGGTCCCCGCCGGCACCTCCAACGACACGATCCTGGCCGCCCGGGACGTCCGCCCCGACTTCGGCGACGGCGAAGACGACTGAGAGCCGTAGGTAAAGGAAGCAGACCATGTCCAAGCACACGCTCTCCGTCCTGGTGGAGAACAAGCCCGGTGTCCTCGCCCGGATCACCGCCCTCTTCTCCCGCCGCGGCTTCAACATCGACTCGCTGGCGGTCGGTGTCACCGAGCACACCGACATCTCCCGCATCACCATCGTGGTGAACGTGATCGAGGAACTCCCCCTCGAACAGGTCACGAAGCAGCTCAACAAGCTCGTCAACGTCCTGAAGATCGTCGAGCTGGAGCCGGGCGCGGCCGTCCAGCGCGAACTCGTCCTGGTGAAGGTGCGCGCCGACAACGAGACGCGCTCCCAGATCGTCGAGATCGTCCAGCTGTTCCGCGCCAAGACCGTCGACGTCTCCCCGGAGGCCGTCACCGTCGAGGCCACCGGCGCCAGCGACAAGCTGGAGGCCATGCTCAAGATGCTGGAGCCGTTCGGCATCAAGGAGCTCGTCCAGTCCGGCACGATCGCCATCGGCCGCGGCTCCCGCTCCATCACCGACCGGTCGCTGCGCGCACTGGACCGCTCCGCGTAGGCCCGTACGCCCGCGAGGGACGCGCGCACGACTGGAAACAGGCGGCCGGCAGCCGTCGGCCGCCCGCATTCCGAGACCCCGGAACCTCCCCCCACCCCACCGGCATACGGTGGGGAGCAACACCTGCACACCAAGGAGAGAACCCAAAGTGGCCGAGCTGTTCTACGACGCTGACGCCGACCTGTCCATCATCCAGGGCCGCAAGGTCGCGGTCATCGGTTACGGCAGCCAGGGCCACGCCCACGCGCTGTCGCTCCGTGACTCGGGTGTCGACGTCCGGGTCGGTCTGCACGAGGGCTCCAAGTCCAAGGCCAAGGCCGAGGAGCAGGGCCTGCGCGTGGTGACCCCCTCGGAGGCCGCCGCCGAGGCCGACGTCATCATGATCCTGGTCCCGGACCCGATCCAGGCCCAGGTCTACGAGGAGTCCGTCAAGGACAACCTGAAGGACGGCGACGCGCTGTTCTTCGGCCACGGCCTGAACATCCGCTTCGGCTTCATCAAGCCCCCGGCCGGCGTCGACGTCTGCATGGTCGCCCCCAAGGGCCCGGGCCACCTGGTCCGCCGCCAGTACGAGGAGGGCCGCGGCGTCCCGTGCATCGCGGCCGTCGAGCAGGACGCCACCGGCAACGGCTTCGCGCTGGCGCTGTCGTACGCCAAGGGCATCGGCGGCACCCGCGCCGGCGTGATCAAGACGACCTTCACCGAGGAGACCGAGACCGACCTGTTCGGTGAGCAGGCCGTCCTCTGCGGTGGTACGGCCGCGCTGGTCAAGGCGGGCTTCGAGACGCTGACCGAGGCCGGTTACCAGCCGGAGATCGCGTACTTCGAGTGCCTGCACGAGCTGAAGCTCATCGTCGACCTCATGTACGAGGGCGGCCTGGAGAAGATGCGCTGGTCCATCTCGGAGACCGCCGAGTGGGGCGACTACGTCACCGGCCCGCGGATCATCACGGACGCCACCAAGGCCGAGATGAAGAAGGTCCTCGCCGAGATCCAGGACGGCACCTTCGCGCAGGCCTGGATGGACGAGTACCACGGCGGTCTGAAGAAGTACAACGAGTACAAGACCCAGGACGAGAACCACCTCCTGGAGACCACGGGCAAGGAGCTGCGCAAGCTCATGTCGTGGGTCAACGACGACGAGTGACTCCGCCGGTTCGGCCGCGGCACCGGGACGTCCCGGTGCCGCGGCCGCGCCTGTCCGCCCGAGGTGCCGTCAGGGGCTCTGCCCCCGGATCCCGCCCCTCGACCACCGGAGGGGCCGAAGTCCGCACGTGCGGGTGATCCTTCTGCGGAGACGCGTGAACACGGCGCGCGACCACTAGACTGCTCAACCAATACGCGTCGGGCCCACAGCGTCGTGCGTCTCTCAACGCGGCAACCCTCCACCGCCTGCGGCCGTCGGGACGGCCGTCCGCAATGGACTTGTGAGGACTCACGTGAGCTCGAAACCTGTCGTACTCATCGCTGAAGAGCTGTCGCCCGCGACCGTCGACGCCCTGGGCCCGGACTTCGAGATCCGGCACTGCAACGGCGCGGACCGCGCCGAGCTGCTGCCCGCCGTCGCCGACGTCGACGCCATCCTGATCCGTTCCGCGACGAAGGTCGACGCCGAGGCCGTCGCCGCGGCGAGGAAGCTGAAGGTCGTCGCACGAGCCGGCGTCGGCCTGGACAACGTCGACGTCGCCGCCGCCACCAAGGCCGGCGTGATGGTCGTCAACGCCCCCACCTCGAACATCGTGACCGCCGCCGAGCTGGCCTGCGGTCTGCTCCTCGCCACCGCGCGCCACATCCCGCAGGCCAACACGGCCCTGAAGAACGGCGAGTGGAAGCGCAGCAAGTACACGGGCGTCGAACTCGCCGAGAAGACCCTCGGCGTCGTCGGCCTCGGCCGCATCGGCGCGCTCGTCGCCCAGCGCATGTCGGCCTTCGGCATGAAGGTCGTCGCCTACGACCCCTACGTACAGCCCGCGCGGGCCGCGCAGATGGGCGTCAAGGTCCTCTCGCTGGACGAGCTGCTCGAAGTCAGCGACTTCATCACCGTCCACCTGCCGAAGACGCCCGAGACCCTCGGTCTCATCGGCGACGACGCGCTGCACAAGGTCAAGCCGTCGGTGCGGATCGTCAACGCCGCGCGCGGCGGGATCGTCGACGAGGCCGCGCTGTACTCGGCGCTCAAGGAGGGCCGCGTCGCCGGCGCCGGCCTCGACGTGTACGCGAAGGAGCCCTGCACGGACTCCCCGCTCTTCGAGCTCGACCAGGTCGTCTGCACCCCGCACCTCGGCGCCTCCACGGACGAGGCGCAGGAGAAGGCCGGTATCGCCGTCGCCCGCTCGGTGCGCCTCGCCCTCGCCGGCGAGCTGGTCCCGGACGCGGTGAACGTGCAGGGCGGCGTCATCGCCGAGGACGTCAAGCCGGGCCTGCCGCTCGCCGAGCGGCTCGGCCGCATCTTCACCGCGCTCGCGGGCGAGGTCGCGGTCCGCCTCGACGTCGAGGTGTACGGCGAGATCACCCAGCACGACGTCAAGGTGCTCGAACTCTCCGCGCTCAAGGGCGTGTTCGAGGACGTCGTCGACGAGACCGTGTCGTACGTCAACGCCCCGCTGTTCGCGCAGGAACGCGGTGTCGAGGTGCGGCTGACCACGAGCTCCGAGTCCCCGGACCACCGGAACGTGGTGACCGTGCGCGGCACCCTCGGCGACGGCCAGGAGGTCTCGGTGTCCGGCACGCTCGCCGGCCCCAAGAACCACCAGAAGATCGTCGCCGTGGGCGAGTACGACGTGGACCTGGCGCTCGCCGACCACATGGTCGTCCTCAACTACACCGACCGCCCCGGTGTGGTCGGCACGCTCGGCCGGATCCTCGGCGAGGCCGGCATCAACATCGCCGGTATGCAGGTCGCCCGCGCGGACGTGGGCGGCGAGGCACTGGCCGTCCTGACGGTGGACGACACGGTTCCGCAGCCGGTGCTGACGGAGCTGGCGGACGAGATCGGCGCGACGCAGGCGCGTTCGGTCAACCTGGTCTGAGGCCACCCGGACCCGCCTGGGACTGCCGCGCCAGTTCGTGTCTGCGGGTCCGGTGAGGGCTGGTCGCGCAGTTCCCCGCGCCCCTGGGTACCCGGGGGCGCGGGGAACTGCGCAAACGGGGGTTCGGGAGCGGAGCCCCTGAGTCAGTGACGGGAATGGGCAGGATCGGCGGGGGCGAGATCCGGGCATTGCGTATCGCGGACCGGTACCCGGCGCAGGGCCACCGCAGCAAGCACTGCCCCGCCCAGCAGGAGCAGCGCCCCGGCGGTCGCCGCCGCCTGCATCCCGTTCGTGAACGCCTCCCGCGCCGTGGCCGCCAGTGCCTCGCCCGCCCCTGAGGGCAGCCGCGAGGTCTCCGCGAGCGCCGCCCCGAGCGTCTCGTGGGCCGCAGCCGGGGCCCGGTCCGGCATCTCGTGGCGGTACACCGCCGTGCCGATCGACCCCAGCAGCGCCATCCCCAGCGCGCCTCCGAACTCCGCGCCGGTCTCCAGCACCGAGGACGCGGTCCCCGCCTTCTCCGGCGGTACGGCCCCCAGGGCGAGGTCCGTCATCAGGGACATCACGGTGACGATCCCGGAGGCGATGAGCCCGGCTCCGGCCAGCACCGGCCACAACGAGTCCGTGCCGGTGGCCGTGAGGAGACCGTAACCGCAGGCGGCGAGCAGGAAGCCGCCGCAGACGACGTGCGCGCGGTTCACGCCCCGCCGCACCGCCCACGCGGCGACCGGCGCGGCGACACCGACCGGGACGGCGGGCAGCAGGCCCCACAGCGCCGCCTCCATGGAGCTCTTGCCGAGCACCGACTGCAGGTACTGCGTGGTGAAGAGCGCCGAGCCCATCATCGCGAACGACGACAGCAGGTTCAGGGTGACGGCGGGTGCGAAGCCCCGGCCGCGGAAGAGCGAGGGCGGGATCATCGGCGACCCGGCGGTCCGCCGGCGGTGGACGAAGAGCACGGCGAAGAGCAGACCGACGGTCACGGAGACGACGTACCGGACGTGCCAGCCCTGCGACGGGATCTCCTTGAGCCCGTAGACCACCGGCAGTACGGCCGCCATGGACAGCACCACGCCCGGCAGGTCGAAGCGGCCCGGCTCCGGATCCCTGGACTCCGGCAGGAGGAGCGGGCCGACGACCAGCAGCAGCGCCATCGCCGGCAGGTTCACCAGGAACACCGAGCCCCACCAGAAGTGCTCGACGAGGACGCCGCTCATCACCGAGCCGAGCGCGACACCGCCCGTCATCACCGCGGACCACAGGCCGATCGCCTTGGAGCGCTCGCCGGGATCGGTGAAGAGGGTGCGGATCATCGCCAGGGTGGACGGCATCAGCGTCGCGCCGCCGATGCCGAGCACGGCGCGGGCCGCGATCAGCGTCTCCGCGCTGTTCGCGTACGCCGCGACCAGGGACGCCACGCCGAAGGCGGCGGCGCCGCTGAGGAGGAGCCTGCGCCGGCCGACGCGGTCACCTATCGATCCCATCGTCATCAGCAGCCCGGCGAGCACGAAGGCGTACATGTCGAAGATCCACAGCTGCTGGGTGCCGCTCGGCCGTAAGTCGGCGCTGATCTGCGGGATCGCGAAGTAGAGGACCGAGACGTCCATCGAGACCAGGAGCAGCGGCAGCATCAGGACGCCGAGCGCGGTCCATTCGCGGCGCCCGGCGGGGGAGTGGGTGTTCGGGCCCGTCGGGCTCAGGGGATGCGTCATGCCGCGGACTGTACAGACGTATTAAACGATCGTCTATTACAGTCGTATAGATCAACCGTATGGATGGGGCGTATAAAACATCCGTCTGGGACAGATTTCTGTCGCAGCGCTACGCTGACCCGCATGGGACACCGCGAGGATCTGCTCGAAGGCGCCAAGCGCTGCCTGCTGGAGAAGGGTTTCGTGCGGACGACCGCGCGCGACATCGTCAGGGAGTCGGGGACGAACCTCGCGTCGATCGGCTACCACTACGGCTCCAAGGACGCGTTGCTCGCACAGGCGTACATCGCCCTCGTCGAGGCGGTCTCCGACACCTTCGAGGCCGGGGGGCACCCTCCGGCCGGTACCGAGCCGGGCTCGCTGGAGAGGTTCCACGAGGTCTGGCGGAACGTCATCAGGACCATGCGCACACCCGGTTCGCCCTGGCACCTCAGCATGGAGATCATCGCCATGGGCGACAAGCTGCCCGAGGTGCGCGACCACCTGGCGAAGGCCCAGCGCGAAGCGGCGCGCGGTGTCATCCCGATGCTGATGGGCGGTCTGGAGGAGGACGTCCCGGAGGACGACGTCGACACCCTCGGCAAGTTCTACATGACCCTGATGATGGGGCTCATCGCGCAGTGGACCTTCGACCCCGGCACCGCGACCCGCGCCGACGAGCTCACCGAAGGGCTGCGGCGGGTCGTCGAGGCCTCGGGCGGGAAGGTGCCGGGGCCGACGACGGGGGAGCCGTCCTGACGCTCCGGCCGCGGCGTGTCCGGCCGCGGCGTGTCCGGCCACCGTGTGCCCGGCCCGCCACGGCGGCGGTGGTGGCGGTGGCGGCGTCCATGGTCAGGGCCGTACCGCCGGGGCTCCGTGCGGACGACGGCCGACGACGTAGGTGATGGCCGACGTGATGTCGTCGGTGACGTGCGTCGGCCGGAACGCGGCCTCGGTCCACGGCCGGCCCGCCGACACCCACACGCTGCGGACACCGTCGAGCGCGTTCGCTCCGCCGATGTCGGCGTGCGGCGAGTCCCCGATCATCCAGGCCCCGCGCAGGCAGGCCCCCGCGGTCGCCGCGGCGGTCCGGAAGATCTCCGGCGCGGGTTTCCTGCACCCGGCCGCCTCGGAGATCACCCATCCGTGGACGATCCGGTCCAGCCCGGTGCGCCGGATCTTCGCCTCCTGCTGTGCGGTACGGCCGTTGGTGACGATCACGCAGGTCCAGCCGGCCGCGACGGCTCCGGCGAGTACGTCGCGCACGGCGTCGTCCAGCACGACCCGGTCCGCCGCGCCCCGGTCGAGAAGGGACCGGACGGCCTCCCCGGACGCGCCCTCCCCGTAGCGCCCGATGACGGCGCGCGCCACGTCCTCCCTCGGCGCGTAGCCGCCGGCGTCGACGGACATCAGCCAGGCGAGGTCCTCCCCGGGGAGTCCGCAGGCGCGGAGGAACGCGGAGGCCGCCGCGCGGAAGGCGGCATCGCGGTCGACGAGGGTGTTGTCGAGATCGAGCATCAGCAAGGACATGCGCTGGAGCAGAGCACGCCTCTCACGGCTTCCACAGTTTCCACGGCGGGATCCGGCCTCGTCCTTCCCCGCGGCACCCACGTCGCACCGCTGCTGGCCGCGCTACTGGCCGCGCTGCTGGATACGCTGCGCCTTCAGCGCCATGTGCAGCAGCAGGCGTGCCTCGCCGTCGTCCAGGTCCAGGCCGGTGAGTCGCTCGACCCGGGACAGGCGGTAGTAGAGGGTCTGGCGGTGGATGCCCAGGTCGGCCGCGGTGCGGCCGGCCTGGCCCGCGCAGTCGAGGTACGCCTCGGCGGTGCGGGCGAGTTCGCGGTGGGCGGGGGCGAGCAGCGGCCGTACGACCGGATCGTCGGCGGCGGCCGGCGGCAGCGTCGTCAGCAGGCGGTACGGGCCGATCGACGACCAGTGCGCGACCGGACCCAGCCGCGGC
>NZ_JABTYA010000055.1:0-2252 GCF_013302945.1 Streptomyces sp. 8P21H-1
CGCAGACCGGGGGCCGTTCGGCGCGCGCCGCTCCGGTGCGGAGCCCGGTCCCGTGCGCACGGCGCCGGTTCCGGCCGGCGCCCCCGTCCGGGACCGCCCGGACATGACGTCGCCCCCCTCACCGGCCGGTGAGGGGGGCGACGTCATGTCCGCCGGAGCGGTCAGGAGAAGCGGAGCGGGGTGAACGGCAGCACCACGGGGTCCGGGTCCGTGTCGGTGAGGTAGGAGACCATCGCGTCCGCGGTGACCGGCGCCAGCTGGACGCCCATGCGGAAGTGGCCGGAGGCCAGGTAGACGTCGGGGACGGTCGTCGGGCCGATGACGGGCAGGTCGTCGGGCGAGCCGGGCCGCAGCCCCGCGCTGATCTCCGCGAAGCGGAGGGTGCCCGCGCTCGGTATCACCTCGGTCACGCGCGCCAGCAGGCCGAAGGTGCCGTCGGCGGTGACGGTCTCGTCGTAGCCGCGCTCCTCGTAGGTGGAGCCGATGACCAGTTCGCCGCCCAGCCGGGGCACCAGGTAGAGCGACGAGCCCTTGGAGAAGGCGCGGGTCGTCACGTTGAGCACCGGGGGGTCCGAGTGCAGGCGCAGGATCTGGCCCTTGACGGGGCGGATCTCCGGGATGACGCCCTCGGGCAGGCCCTCGATCTGGTGCGTCCAGCAGCCGGCGGCCAGGACGAGGCGGTCGAAGGTCACCGTGTCGCCGTTGTCGAGGGTGACGGTGTGGTCGCCGACGCGGACGGCGCTGCGGCGGACGACGGTGCCGCCCAGGGCCTCGATGGCGGTGATCAGCGCCGCGTTGAGCACGCGCGGGTCGACGGAGCCGTCGTCGGGCGACAGCAGGCCGCCGAGGGCGGGCGCGAGGTTCGGTTCCAGCTCGCTGCACTCCCGCGGGCCGAGCCGCTGGGTGCGGATGCCGAGCGACTCCTGGAGGGCCTCCTGCCGTTCGAGGCCCTGCAGGGCGTCCTCGTCGAAGGCGGCGTCCAGCACGCCGTCGCGCCGGAAGCCCGCGGGCGCGAACTCCTCCAGCTCGGCCACGAAGGACGGGTAGAGATCGCGGGAGGTCATGCACAGCCGCAGGACGTGCTCCTGCTTGAGGAGTTCCTCGTGGCCGGGCGGCAGCATGCCGGCCGAGGCGTGGGACGCCTTCGAGGCGGGGGCCGGGTCGATCACCGTGACGGTGATGCCCCGGAGCGCGGCCCGCCAGGCGGTGGCCAGGCCGATGACCCCACCGCCCACGACAACGGTGTTCATGATGCACTCTCCTGGAGAAGTCGCCGCAGGTGGGAAGCCAGGGCTGCGGGGGTGGGATGGTCGAAGACGACGGTCGCCGGGAGCTGCAGCCCGGTGCCGGCCGCCAGGCGGCGGCTGAGTTCGAGGTTGCCGATGGAGTCCAGGCCGACGGCGTTGAACTCGCGGTCGGCGTCGATGTCGTCGGAGCTGTCGTAGCCGAGGACGGCGGCCGCCGACTCGCGGACGAACTCCAGGACGGCGCCGTCGCGTTCGGCCTCCGGCAGGTCGGCCAGGCGCAGGTGCAGCGTGTCGGCGGACTTGCCCGCGGGGGCGGCCGGCGCCAGGTCGGCCAGGACGGGCGGGACGTTCCCGGTGAGGGCCGCCTCGTTCAGCCGTACGGGGGCGAGCACGCTCTCGTCTCCGGCGAGCGCGGCGTCGAAGAGGGCCAGGCCCTGTTCGTGCCCGAGCGGCGCGAAGCCGGAGCGCTTGATGCGGTTGAGGTCCGCGGCGGACAGCTCGGACCCCATGCCGCCCTCGCTCTCCCACAGGCCCCAGGCCAGGGAGAGGCCGCGCAGGCCCAGGGAGCGGCGGCGGTGCGCGAGCGCGTCGAGGACGGAGTTGGCGGCGGCGTAGTTGGCCTGTCCCGAGTTGCCGACCAGTCCCGCGACGGACGAGAACATCACGAACTCGCAGTCCGGGTCCTGGATCAGCTCGTGCAGGTGCAGCGCCGTGTCGACCTTGGGGCTCAGGACCTGGTCGAGCCGGTGCGGGGTGAGGGTGTCGACGGCGCCGTCGGACAGCCGGCCGGCGGTGTGGATGACGGCGGAGGGCGCCGGGAGGTCCGCCAGGGCGCTCTCCAGTGCCGACCGGTCGGTGACGTCGCAGGCCACCACGTCGACGCGGGCGCCGAGCCCGGTGAGTTCGCTGCTCAGGTCGGCGGCGCCGGGCGCGTCGGGGCCACGGCGGCTGAGCAGGACGAGGTGCTGGACACCGTGGCGGGTGACCAGGTGCCGGGCGAGCAGC
>NZ_JABTYA010000056.1:0-502 GCF_013302945.1 Streptomyces sp. 8P21H-1
GTCCTGCGCCAGGGGGCGCAGGCCGCCCTGGTCGAGGCCGTCCGCCATGCCGCTCCCGGCCCACGGCCCCCAGGCCAGGGACAGCGCGGGCAGTCCGGCGGCGTGCCGGCGGCGTGCGAGGGCGTCGAGGAACGCGTTGGCTGCGCCGTAGTTGCCCTGTCCGGGGGCGCCGAGGACACCCGCGACGGACGAGAAGACGACGAACGCGGTCGGTTCCGCGTCACGGGTGAGTTCGTGCAGGTGCCAGGCCGCGTCGGCCTTCGGCCGCAGGACCTCGTCGACGCGCTCGGGCGTCAGCGAGGGGATCACGCCGTCGTCCAGCACGCCCGCCGTGTGCACGATCCCGCCGAGGTCGCGACCGTCGAGCAGGGCGGCCAGCGCGTCGCGGTCCGCCACGTCGCAGGCGGCCACCTCGACCAGGGCGCCCAGGTCGGTGAGTTCCGCGGTGAGTTCGGCGGCTCCCGGCGCGTCCGGGCCGCGGCGGCCGGTGAGCAGCAGGTGG
>NZ_JABTYA010000057.1:0-1412 GCF_013302945.1 Streptomyces sp. 8P21H-1
CGTCGCCGGGACGGCGCGGCCCCACGAGCGCCGGGCGGGCGTCGCCGGTGACCTCGCCGATGAGCGTCACGAGCTCACGCACCGAGACCCCCTCGCCGCGGCCGATGTTCACCGTCAGGTCACCCGGCGCGTCGGCCGTGGCCAGCCGCCGGGCCGCCGCGAGATGCGCCTCGGCGAGGTCGGCGACATGGATGTAGTCGCGCACGCACGTGCCGTCCGGCGTCGGGTGGTCGTCGCCGAAGATCCGCGGGGACTCCCCGCGGGTGAGCCGGTCGAAGACCATGGGGACGACGTTGAAGACGCCGGTGTCCGCAAGCTCCGGCGCGGCGGCGCCCGCCACGTTGAAGTACCGCAGGCACACCGTCCCGATGCCGTGCGCGCGGCCCGCGGCCCGCACCAGCCACTCGCCCGCCAGCTTCGTCTCGCCGTAGGGACTCAGCGGCGCGCACGGGGTGTCCTCGGTGATGAGGTCCACGTCCGGGTTGCCGTAGACCGCCGCGGACGAGGAGAAGACGAAACGCCGCACACCCGCCCCGGCCACGGCGTCCAGGAGCGTGGCGAGCCCGCCGACGTTCTCCTGGTAGTAGCGCGCGGGCTGGGCCACGGACTCACCGACCTGCTTGCGGGCGGCCAGGTGCACCACGCCCGTCACCGCGTGCTCGGCGAGGACCCGCTTCAGCAACTCCCCGTCCAGGGACGACCCCTGGACGAGCGGGATGCCCCCGGGCAGCCGTGCCGGGACGCCGGCCGAGAGGTCGTCGAGCGCGAGCACGCGCTCCCCGGCTCCGGCCATGGCCCGCGCCACATGTGCCCCGATGTACCCGGCCCCGCCGGTGATCAGCCATGTCATGGACGCACACCCTATGCCGGTCCGGTCCCGGCCTGTCCCGTGTCCGCCTCCGGCCCGCCTCCTTCGCGGCCCGGGGCTATGCCGGTAATTGCGCCGGAATGGTCCGTGGTTTGTGGGCCGGGCCCCGGATCCACGATGATGATCTCGGCGGACGCGCCGATCAGAACCTGTTGATCGGACCGTGAACGGGCGGTGAACGGCCGCTTCCCATCATCCGATAGCCTCTGCCGACATGCCGCCCGGCCGTCCCCGGCCCGGGGCGCACCCCCACCACGCACCCGCCCGGCGTCCCGCACGCCGGAACCCAGAGGAGTGAGTTCGTCTGCCGACCGCCATCCTCACCGGACAGCCGGTACCCGGATCGTCGCTGGAGGGCGATCTGCGGTCGCTCGGCTTCGACGTGCGGGCCGCCGTCGACGCGGCCGACGCCGAGACCCTCCTCGCCGCCGTCCCCGCGGACCAGCGGGTCGCCGTGGTCGACGCCCGCTTCGTGGGACACGTCCACGCGCTGCGGCTCGGCCTGACGGACCCCCGCTTCGAGGCCGCCGCGATCCCCGGCGCC
>NZ_JABTYA010000058.1:0-2461 GCF_013302945.1 Streptomyces sp. 8P21H-1
CGGACGGCATGGACGCGGGGCCGGTCCGGCGGCGGCGTGGCACGGACGCGGGGCCGGCTCGAAGGCGGCGTGCGGAGGCTGTCGGTCGCGATGCCGCTCCGGACCGCGGCCCACACCCTGGGGGGAGGCTCCTGCAGTGTCTGGCCCGGCTGGGTCAGTCGGCCTGCCCCGACGACGTGTTCATAGGCGGTGAGCCGGTCACGGCACGCACGGCACCGGCTCAGATGACGCGCGGCCGAGGCGCTCCAGTCGGTCCGGCCGCCGTCGAGTGCGCGGACGGCCAGCTCCGTGTCCGGGATGTGGCACCGCGCCCGGTGATCGCCCACGCCGCCGCCTCCTCTCGGCCCACGGCCTGTCGCACAGGCCTCGGAACGGGCAGTTCCGTCGGCCTCTTTACAGCCGGGGGCGGGATACCGGATGCACCGTCCGCCGTCGCGGACGGGACGGCGGCCGGCGACCGGCGACCGGCGGCCGGCTCCTGTCGAGGACGCGACGGCGGACGGTGACCGGCCCCTGTCGCGGCGGCGCGTTCCTCGACCCCCGGCCGTCGGGTCGCCGGCGACCGGCCACCGGTCACCAGCCACCAGCCACCAGCCACCAGCCACCAGCCACGGTCGCCGCCTGCCGGGCCACCCCCAAACCACTCGCATCGTTAGTGCAGCGTATTACTCCCCGTACCCCTGCACCCCGTGCTCCTCCAGGCACCTGCCGAGCCGCTGGAGTCCGCGCCTGGCATGGCTCTTCACCGTGCCCAGGGGCCACCCCGTGAGCTCCGCGATCTGCGTCTGCGTCAGGTCGTCGTAGAAGGAGAGGGTCAGCACCCGGCGCTGGGCCGCGGGCAGCCGGGCCAGTTCCTCTCCGAGGACGACCCGGTCGAGCACGGCGGACTGGGTGTCATGGGCCGCGGGACCGACGGACATCCGCGCCCCCGCGGCCGCCACCAGCTCCGTCCGCCGCGTGCGCGCGGACAGCGCGTCGGCGATCTTCCTGCGGGTGATCCCGACGAGCCAGGCCCCCAGCGCACCGCGCTCGGGGGCGAATCCCGCACGCCCGCGCCACGCGGCCAGGAACACCGTCTGCGTGACGTCCTCCGCCTCCCGGACGTCCCCGAGCGACCGCTGCGCCAGGGTGTACACCAGGGCGCCCCACCGGTGGTAGACGGCGGCGGGTGAAGCCTCGTCACCGGCCGCGAACCGCTCGGCGAGTTCCTCGTCGGCGAGGTGCTCCCATGCCGGGGCCCACAGCGGCACGCTGTCCGGGGCCCGCTCGGTGACCTGCTGTGCAGCCATGTTCCCCGCTCCTCGTATGGGCCTTGACCGTTCCGTTCCGCGGGGTACCCCTCATGGCCCACCCCACGGGTGCCGGCTGCCGGCCGCTCCGGCGGCCCCGGCTCCTCAACCCTGCGAGACCTCCAAGCGGCGCAACAACTTGCATCGTCTCTGCATCACTTCTTCGGTGCTTCTTCGGGACTTCTCCGGCTCTTCCCCGGCGCCTCTTCGGCCGTCCGGCGGCACGTCACGGCACTTCATCGCCCGATCGGCCCCTTGTGCGAAAACCGGTCGTGCCTTCTCCCCCGTCCGGCGCATCCGCGGACGCCCTTGCCATGGAAAGCGTTCCGTCAGACACATATGCGATCACGACGAGAGGAACCGGGATGCGCTCCAGCGAGGCGAAGGATCACTCTGCGGCCGGGCGGGCGCCCGGCTCTCGTCCCGAGTCCCCGTCCCCGCATGCTCCCGAGTCCCCGTCCCCGCATGCCGAACCCCCTTCTCCGCGCTTCCCGCCGACCGCGGCCGACCTGCACGTCATCGACAGTGACGTGTCCGCGGCCGTGGGGCGTGTCCTGGAGGACCAACTGGCCGAACGGACGGGACGGGCCATCGCCCTGGACCCGGTGTTCGGCCGCGACCTCGCCGAGCGCGTCGCGCGCTTCACCCTGGACGGCGGCAAGCGCACGCGGTCCCGCTTCGTGTGGTGGGCGCTGCGCGCCTGCGGGGGCGGGCCGGAGGAGGCGGCGGCCGCCCTCCGCGTCGGTGCCGCGCTCGAACTGATCCAGACCTGCGCCCTGGTACACGACGACGTGATGGACGGCTCACAGCTGCGCCGGGGCCGGCCCGCCCTGCACGCGGACGTCACCGCCCAGTACGCCGGTGCCGTTCCGGCCGCGCTCGGCCCGCGCTTCGGCGAGGCCGCGGCGATCCTCGCCGGGGACCTCGCCCTGGCCTGGGCGGACGACATGGTCGCGGCCCTCGACGGGGCACCGGCCGCCGTACGCACCCTGTGGAGCGCCATGCGCACCGAGATGGTGGCCGGGCAGTACCTGGACGTCCACGGCCAGGCCACCTCCTCGCGCTCCCTGGCCCGCGCGCTCCGGGCCGCCTGCCTCAAGAGCGCCCTGTACTCCGTGGAGCGCCCGCTGGCGCTGGGGGCCGCGCTCGCCGGGGCGGACGCCGCGCGCAGC
>NZ_JABTYA010000007.1:0-91 GCF_013302945.1 Streptomyces sp. 8P21H-1
CCGGGCAAGCCCGGCGGCAACGGCACCGCGGCCACGACCACGACCACGACCACCGCGAGCGGCACCGCCGGTGCCACCGGCGCCGCCGGGA
>NZ_JABTYA010000007.1:208-3699 GCF_013302945.1 Streptomyces sp. 8P21H-1
CGGTGCGACAGCCCTTGTGCTCGGCGTCACGGGCGCCTATGACGCGGGGGTGTGGGAAACCGGTCTGACCAGGTTGAAGACTTCGCGGGCTGCGTATCACTTGAGGCATCGGATGATCTCCGTCGGGACATGCCCTCCTGGGTGCGGCGTTCGTAGTACGCCTGGGTGCGCGGGTCGTGGCGCAGCCAAGTGAAGACGATGCGGTGCAGGGCGGCGTCGGCTTGGCGGTCGCCGCCGTAGTTGAGTTCGCAGAAATGAGCCGAAGCACAGCAGTTGTCACATAGGCGGGTTTGTTGTCACCGGCCCGCCACGGGCCGGAGGTCACCGGGTGAGCAGCGAGTCCGCAATCGCCACGGAGGACGGCGCGAGCCGGGTCTCACCGTCGTCGATGTCCCACAGTGAGTTCTGCAGCAGCCGTCCCAGGGTCCAGCCGGTCGCGCGTGCGCGGTCCAGGCCGAGGACATCGGTGAGCAGGTCGAAGCGACGCCGCACGATGCGCAGGGTGTCGCCCTTCGCCACGACGTCGTCCCACCTGCTGTCCAGGGCGGGCCACAGATCGAATCCCGGGTCGCCGGCGAGTGGCTCGGGATCGATGGCGATCCACGGCTCGCGCTGCGCGGCGAGAACGTTGCCGTAGTGCAGATCCCAGTGCAGCATCCGGTCCCCGGGCTCACCGGCCAATTCGGCCACTGCCGATGCCCAGCTGCGCAGGAGCTGACGGTCGGTCGGGTCAGCCAGTCTCATGATCGCCTGGGGGACCTGATCCAGCATCTCGGAGGCGATGTCGTCGAGACTGCGCAGTCCCCGCGGCGCGGGGACTGCGACCAGCCGCGCGTGAAGTTCGGCGAGGGTGCTCATCGCCACGTCGTCATCGTTGATCGAGGCCAGCGTGCGGGCTCCGTTCAGGCGCTCCAGGAGCATGCTGCTGCTCATGGGGTCGTGATCGAGCAGTCGCACCATCCCCTTGCCGTTCCAGGTGCGGAGGCCGATCAGTGCGGCGGTGGTCTCCTGCCGGGGCATCTGGAGTCTCAGGACCGCGGGCGTACCGTCGGGGCGCAGCACCGGCAGTACCAGTGAGGCTTCTCCGGCTCTTGCGGTGCCGTCCCGTTCCAGATCCCAGCGTTCCAGCATGTCCGCCGCGAGAGCCGGCAGTCCGGCGATCCAGGCTCTCCCCTCCTCACCGAAGCCCGTGGAGTACGACGCCGCCAGGTGATGCGGGACCTCGCCTGCTTCCAACGTGCTCACATCGCATCTCCTTCACAGGGAAACGGGTTCGCGCCGCAACCTACCGGAGGTCGACGGACAGCCTGCCACCGCGGCGCGCCAGCCATCTCCAAGCCAGTGCGGATACCGGCCGTGAGCTTGTGGAACCGCCACAAGCAGCGGGACCCCGATCTCTGCCACCGGTGGCAGAGAGGCTGCTGAACGTGCGAGTGTGACAAGCCGCTGGCGTACCGTTCGAGGCATCGGATCGCCAGGAAGGTCAAGCCCGACGCCCGAGCATCGTACGGACGGACCCTGCGACGGCCGTTTTCGTCCATGCTCTCGCAGGCCCGCACCCGGGGCCGCCGACCGTTCAGCGTGGCCCGGGTTCGTCCACGAGCACGTAGCCCGCGCCCCCGTACCCTTCACCCGGCGCCAGGCGTTCCGCTGCCTGCGTGGCGCGGAACGTCTTCAGCGCCTCGCGCACGAACGCCGGGAGCGGCAGCACGCGTTCGCCCGCCATGCCCTTCGTGTCCCTCTCCGCCTCCGGCGCCAAGACGCAGGCCGCCCTGAAGTTCGCCAAGTCCGTCGTCGAGACCCGCGGCTTCGTCTCCGACCAGGACCTCGAAGAGGTCCGTGCCGCCGGTCACGGCGACGGCGAGATCGGCGAGATCGGCGCCAACGTCGCACCGAACGTCTTCACGGACTACTTCGACTCCGTGGCCCGCACCGACATCGACTTCCCCGTCGTCGACCTGCCCGGCAAGTAGTCCCGACCCACCACAGCCACCCCCCGGGGGCGCGTACCTGCCCTGAGTACCCCCGGGGTGAGCCGCCGGTGAGGTCCTGGCAAAGTCGTTGCACATGACGGTGCGAGGCGTGTGACGACGCGTTGCGCGACCGGCTGCTGACGCCGCTGGGTTCGGAGCATTCTGATCACCCTGCCGGAGGAGGCGCTGCGGTTCCAGGTGGCGATGAGCCACGTCGGAGAGCTGAAGGACGAGCCGGAGCCGCCTGGCGCGTCCGGTCTCACGACGAAGCCGTGCCGGAGCGCTCCGATACGGCTTCGTCGTCCTACGGCTCCGCGCTCAGAGGTTGCGTCAGGACGGACCCTGGCGGCGCCTCGCCGTATCACCCGCCTGTCACACAGCCTGGACCGGATGGCGGACGACCGCGTCGAAAAGATAGCCCTGGGTGTTGTGGACGGTGGTCCCCGGCTGGGTGCGGCCCGTCGTGTCCGTCGCACGCGCCAGCAGCGTGTACGCCCCCGGGGCCGCCGGACGCCAGTCGGCGGACCAGCGCACCCAGTCGGCGCGGCGCGGGGTGTCGTGGAGGCGGGCGCGCCGCCAGGTCGCGCCGCCGTCGGTGCTCACGTCGACGTGGGCGATCCTGCCCGCGCCCGACCAGGAGCGGCCGGTGAGACGGTGGTCGGCGGCGGCCGACAAGGTCGCGTTCCAGGGGAGTTCGAAGGCGCTCTTGAGGGTCTGGCGGGTGAGCGGGGCGCTGCCGCCCTCCGGGTACGCGGCGCCGAACAGCCGGTAGAAGTCGGTGTTCCAGGGCGAGTACAGCGGCTGGGCGGAGACCTCGATGTCGCCGACCCACTTGATCGACGCGATACCTGTCCAGGACGGCACGAGGACCCGTACGGGATGTCCGTGGTCCGGCGGGAGCGGCTCGCCGTTCATCTCGTACGCGAGCAGCACGTCGTCCAGGGCCTTCGACAGGGGCAGCGGGCGGCGGACCCGGCCCAGGTTCGTGCCGTCCGCCGTGACGTAGTCGGCGTCCAGACCGCGGGGCATGACGTCCACGGCGTCCCGGCCCAGGCCGGCGCGGCGCAGCACCTCGCCGAGCCGTACGCCGCGCCAGCGGGCCGCGCCTATCGCGCCCAGGGTCCAGGCCGTACCGGACACGCTCTGGCCCTGCTGTGTCGTGAAGAGGCTGCGCCCGTTGCCCGCGCACTCCACGAACGCGCTGCGGGTGGTGGCGGGCAGCCGCTTCAGGTCGTCGAGCGTGAACTCGGCGGCGCGGCCCCGTACCAGGCCGTCCCCCCGGACGGTGAGGGTCCAGGCGCTCGCGTCCAGGACGGGCGTGGAGGTGTGGTTGCGGACGAAGAAGCGGTCCGTGGGGGTGTGGTGCCCCGTGCCGGCCAGCGCCTCGAACCTGGTCTCCGCGTTCGTGCCGCGGGTGGTGAACCAGGCTTCGGGGAGAGGCTTGACGATGCCGGGGGCCGCGGCGGCGGTCACGGTGTCCCCGGCGCGTCCGGCGGCCGCGGGGGCGGGGGCGGCCAG
>NZ_JABTYA010000059.1:0-1303 GCF_013302945.1 Streptomyces sp. 8P21H-1
TGGTCTCCAATGTGAGTGGTGCTTTGGCGGAGCCGGGTCAGCTGGAGGATCCCGAGTACTGGGTGACCCATGTCCGGGAGGCCGTGCGTTTTGACGACGGTGTGCGGGCTCTGGTGGAGCAGGGGGTGTCCCGTTTCCTGGAGCTGGGTCCCGACGGTGTGCTGAGTGGTATGGCGCGTGAGAGCGCGGGTGAGGACGCGGTCCTGGTTGCGCTGCTGCGCAAGGACCGTGACGAGGAGGGCACGGCGCTGGCCGCGCTGGGCCGGCTGCACACCACCGGTGTGAGCGTGGACTGGTCCGCCGTCCTCGACGGCACCGGCGCCCGGCTCACCGATCTGCCGACGTACGCCTTCCAGCACGAGCGCTACTGGCCCGTGCCCAGCCCGTCGGCCGCCGGGGACGTCGAGTCCGCGGGTCTCCGGGCCGCCGGACACCCGCTGCTCAGCGCCGCCGTCGAACTCTCCGACTCCGGCGGCCTGCTGCTCACCACCCGGCTGTCGCTGCGCACCCACCCGTGGCTCGCCGAGCACGTCGTCATGGGCAACGCCCTGCTTCCCGGCACCGCCTTCGTCGAACTGGCGGTCAGGGCCGGTGACGAGGTCGGTTGCGAACGCGTCGAGGAACTGACCCTCGCCGCCCCCCTGATCCTCCCGGAACAGGGCGGCGTCCAGCTGCACCTCCACGTCGGCCCGGCGGACACCGCGGGTCGCCGTACCCTCACCGCCAGGTCCCGCCCCGAGGGCGCCGAGGACCTCCCCTGGACCGAGCACGCCACCGGTGTCCTCGCCCCCGGCGAGCACACTGCCGACTTCGACACGACGGTCTGGCCGCCCGCCGGCGCCGAACCCCTCGACCTCACCGGCCTCTACGAGCGGATGGCCGAGGGCGGCTACCGCTACGGCCCGCTCTTCCAGGGCCTGCGCGCGGCCTGGCGGCGCGGTGACGAGGTGTTCGCCGAGGTCGCCCTGCCCGAGAGCGCCGAGCGCGAGGCCGCGGGGTACGGACTGCACCCGGCGCTGCTCGACGCGTCCCTGCACATCTCCGCCCTCGGCGGCCTCGCCAAGGGTGTGGTCCCGTTCTCCTGGGAGGGAGTGTGCCTGCACGCTTCCGGTGCCCGGGAGGTACGGGTCCGCATGACCCGTACCGGCGACGAGTCCGCCACGGTCGCCGTGGTCGACCCCGCCGGTGCTCCCGTCGCGAGCGTCGAGAACCTGCTGCTGCGCGCAGTCGCCTCCGGGACGGCCGGGACCGACGCCTTGACCCGTGACTCGTTGTTCCGGGTGGAGTGGGTGCCGGCGCGGGT
>NZ_JABTYA010000060.1:0-323 GCF_013302945.1 Streptomyces sp. 8P21H-1
CCCATGCCTGTCCAGTGGGTGCCCTGGCCGGGGAAGACGAAGGCGACGCGGCCCTGGACGTCTGCTCGGCTGCTTGCGCTGCCTTCGGCTATGGCGTCCAGTCCGGCCAGCATCTCGGTCCGGTCCTGGGCGACCACCACCGCACGGTCCGGCAGTCCGGCACGGCCGTTCATCAGTCCTGCCGCGACCGTCCCTGCATCCAGCTCAGGACGGGTCCGCACGAACTCGGCCAACTGCCGTGCCTGGGCGCGGGTGCCCTGGGCGTCGGCTCCGGAGATCAGCACGGGGAAGGGACCCTCGGACCGTGGAGCGGGGGTGTGGGA
>NZ_JABTYA010000060.1:457-2450 GCF_013302945.1 Streptomyces sp. 8P21H-1
TCGCGGTCCTGGCCGTAGGTGGCCAGGAGGGCCTGTGCCTCGATGGGGTCGCCCAGTGCCGTGCCCGTGCCGTGCGCCTCCACCGCGTCCACGTCGGCCGGTGTCAGCCCGGCCTGCGTCAACGCCCGCCGGATCACCCGTTGTTGGGAGGGGCCGTTGGGGGCGGTGTGGCCGTTGGAGGCGCCGTCCTGGTTGACGGCCGAGCCGCGTACCACCGCCAGGACCCGGTGGCCCAGCCGTTGCGCGTCCGACAGGCGCTCCACCAGCAGCACGCCCACGCCCTCTGCCCAGCCGGTGCCGTCCGCCGCCGCGGCGAAGGACTTGCAGCGGCCGTCCGGAGCCAGGCCCCGTTGCCGGGAGAACTCCACGAACGACTCGGGTCCGGACATCACCGTCACGCCGCCGGCGAGCGCCATCGAGCACTCCCCGGCCCGCAGCGCCTGGGCGGCCAGGTGCAGGGCGACCAGCGACGACGAGCACGCCGTGTCCACCGTCACCGCGGGGCCCTCGAAGCCGAGTACGTAGGACACGCGGCCCGACGCCACGCTGGCGGTCGTCCCGGTCATGAGGTGGCCTTCGAGATCGCCGGTGGCGCCGGCGGCGTAGCCCTGGTGCATCATTCCGGTGAAGACGCCGACGTCCTTGCCGTGCAGGGCGGTGGGGTCGATGCCGGCCCGTTCGAACGCCTCCCAGGACGTTTCGAGGAGCAGCCGCTGCTGCGGGTCCATGGCCAGGGCCTCGCGCGGGGAGATGCCGAAGAAGGCCGCGTCGAAGTCGCCCGCGTCGCGCAGGAAACCGCCCTCGCGGACGTAGCTGGTGCCGGGGTGGTCGGGGTCCGGGTCGAAGAGGCGGTCCAGGTCCCAGCCCCGGTCCGTCGGGAAGGGCCCCGTGCCCTCGCCGCCGGCCCGTACCAGCTCCCACAGGTCCTCCGGGGAGGCGACACCGCCCGGCAGCCGGCAGGCCATGCCCACGATGACGACGGGGTCGTCGGCCGTGCGCGGGAGCGGGGCGGGGGCGGTCGGGGCGGTGCCGGCCGGGGTGGTGCCGCCGGACAGTTCACGGCGCAGCAGACCGGCCAGGGCCTGCGGGGTGGGGTGGTCGAAGGCGGAGGTGGCGGGGAGGCGGAGTCCGGTGGCCTCGGTGAGGCGGTTGCGCAGTTCGACCACGGTGACCGAGGTCAGGCCCAGGTCGGTGAAGGGGCGTCCGGGCTGGACGGCCTGCCTGCCGGTCAGGCCGAGCAGGTCGGCGAGCTGGTCGCGGACCAGGTCGGTGAGGAGCTGGTCGCGGTCGGCGTCCGGAACGTCGGCGAGGCGCTCGCGCAGGGCGTTCGTGACGGCCTCGTCCGCGGTGGCGGTCCGGGCCGGCACATCGAGCAGGTCGTGCAGGAGCGGCGAGCCGGGAGCGGCGGACGGGTCGAGCTTCATCACGACGAGCTGGGCGTCGTCCACGGTGAGGGCGGTGTCCAGGGCGGCCATCGCCTGCTGCTCGGTCAGCGCACCACTCGTCACGCCGCCCGTCGCACCGCTCGCCGTGTCGCCCTCGCCCTCCCAGGGGCCCCAGGCGAGGGACCGGGCCGGGACGCCCTGGACGCGCAGGTTCTGGGCGTAGGCGTCGAGGAAGGCGGCCGAAGCGGCCTCGGTGGTCTCACCGGCCGCGCCCAGCAGACCCTTGGTCGAGGAGGACAGCACGAAGGCGGAGAGGGCGGCGTCGCGGGTGAGGTCGTGCAGGGTGCGGACCTCGGCGGCCACGCGGGTCTCGGAGGGCTCGTCCACGGCGTCCCAGGCGTGGACGACCAGGGTCAGGGGAGAGGGGGCCTTGGCCAGCGCCCGCCTGAGTTTCGCGCGGTCGTCGAGGTCGGCCTCCGCGAGCCGGACCTCCGTGCCCCGCCGGGTGAGCCAGGCGCGCAGGCCGGCCACTCCGGCGCCCTGTCCGGGCGGGGTGATCAGCAGCAGGCTGCGGGCGCCGTGGGCGGTGGCGAGGTGGCGGGCGATCG
>NZ_JABTYA010000061.1:0-843 GCF_013302945.1 Streptomyces sp. 8P21H-1
CAGCGCGGTCGTCACCGCCGCCTACGCCGCCGCCGGACGCGGCGCCCCGGTCACGACGCGGGACCTGCGCGAGGGCGCCGAACGGGAGTACCGCAAGGCGGGCCGCCTGGTCCCGGGAGAGGGCAACTGGTAGCCGGCACCGGCGAGGGGGCGCCCCGAAGGGGCGCGGGGAACTGCGCGACGGGCCCCCACGACCCGCAACCGACACCCGACACCCGACACCCGGCGACCGGCGCCCACCGCGCCGGACGTGCCGGACGTGCCGGACGTGCCGGACGCCGGTGTCACACCGTGAACTTCACCGCTTCCAGCCAGCGTTCGTTCTCCAGCGCGCCGCCGAAGGTGAAGTGCTCCCCGGCCTTGGGGTCGTCGCACCCCATGCCCAGCCACCCCGCGTCGCGGACGTGCGCGGTGTGGCAGACCGTCCCGCCGCCCTGGTCGACGTTGATGGTGAAGCCCAGCATGTTCGGGGCGTCCTTCTTGGTACTGCCGATGTAGTTGTCGATGCCGTCGGCGACACCCGACCACGGTGCGACGTAGTGCCCGCGGCCGTTCGTCGACCCGGGGTCGTGGACGAAGGCGACGCCGGCCGTGCCCTTGGCGCCGGACACGGCGATGTTGAGGGCCTTGAGCGGCTTGGTCTCGCCCACCGTGCCGGCCGTCTCGCCGTCGCAGACGGCGTCCGTCCAGCCCTCGCCCGCCACGTAGGCCCGGTAGCAGATGTGCCGGCCGCTCGGGTCGTCCGCGGCCAGCTGCTGGACGGCGGTCGCCGCGGTCCGCTCCGGTGCCTTGGTCTCCGTCTCCTCACCACCACCGCCGCCGCCCGCGCCCGCCGCCGCGCCG
>NZ_JABTYA010000062.1:0-133 GCF_013302945.1 Streptomyces sp. 8P21H-1
GATCGGGCCCGGCGTCGGGGCCGGGCCCGGGAGCCGGCGGGGAATGAGGCGCGGGGGCGTCGGGTGGGTGCGGGAGCGTCGTGGCCTGTCGCCCAGTTCCCCGCGCCCCTCGGAAAGCGGCGGTGGGGGGCAC
>NZ_JABTYA010000062.1:196-5098 GCF_013302945.1 Streptomyces sp. 8P21H-1
TTCCCTCAGCCGGCCTCCTCCACCAGTGCCGTCTGCATCAGCCTCGCCCGGCGGCGGGCGATGTGCAGCGCCCGGCCCGGCGGAAGGTTGCGGGGCTTCGCGTTGCCGAACAGGCGGCCCTCCGTGGGCGGGCAGGAGAGCAGGACGGCCGGGTTGTTGGCCTCGTCCAGGCGGCGGATCAGGCCGTCGCTGAGACCGCGGCCCGCGCCCATCGCGCTGCGGGCGACCACCAGGTGCAGACCCATCTCGAAGCCGAGGGTCAGGTACTCGAAGAGGGGCTCCATGGGGCTCTGGAACGAGCTGCCGGAGACCATGTCGTAGTCGTCGATCAGGATGAACAGCCGCGGGCCGGTCCACCAGTCGCACCTGCGCATGCGACTGGGCGCGATGTCGGCCCCGGGGACGCGGGTCTTCATCGCCCTGGCCGCGCCCTCGACGGTCTCCTTGAGGTTGTCCAGGGAGATCACGTGCCCGATGCGGTACTCCTCGGGGACGGTGTCCACCAGGGTGCGGCGGTAGTCCACCACGATGATCTTCGCCTCGGCGGGCGAGTAGCGGGCGGTGATGCCCGCCGTGACACCGCGCAGCAGGTTGGTCTTGCCGCTCTCGGTGTCGCCGACCACGATCAGGTGCGGGGTGCGGCTGAAGTCGTGCCAGACCGGTTCCAGGGCGTCCTGGTCGATGCCGAGCGGCAGGCGCATGCCGCCGCCCTCGGTGGCCTCGGGGGCGGGCAGCTCGGCGAGCGGGAGCCGGTGCGGCAGCATCCGCACCTGCGGGGCGGGCGCGCCGGGCCAGTGCCGGGCGACCTCGGAGACCAGGTGGGCGACACCCTCGCCGAGGTCCTCCAGGGAACCGCTGCCGTCCAGCCGGGGCAGGCCGGCGAGGAAGTGCATCTTGCTGTCGGCGGTGATGCCGCGACCGCCGCTGCGCGGCACCGAGCGGGCCTTGCGGGTGTCGATCTCGGAGTCCATCGGGTCGCCCATCCGCAGTTCCAGGCGGGTGGCGGACTGGTCGCGCACCTGCGCGGACAGCTCCACCCAGCGGGTGGTGGTGATGAGCAGGTGGATGCCGTAGTTGAGACCGCGGGCGGCCAGTTCGTTGAACTTCGGGATCAGGTCGTCGTAGTCCTGGCGGACCGTGGACCAGCCGTCGACCACCATGAACACGTCGCCGAACGGCTCGTCGGGGAACTCCCCGGCGGCCCGGCGGCGGCGGTAGGACTGCATGGAGTCGACGGTGTGGTCGACGAAGAACTGCTCGCGCCGGGCCAGCAGCGTCATCACCTCGGCGACCGCGCGGTGCACCCGTTCCGGGTTGAGCCGTGCGGCGACACCGCCGACGTGCGGCAGCGCGGCGAGCTGCGAGAGACCGCCGCCGCCGAAGTCCAGGCAGTAGAACTGGATCTCGGCGGGGGTGTGGGTGAGGGCGAGGGCGCCGATCAGGGTGCGGGTGAGGGTGGACTTGCCGCTCTGCGAACCACCGGCGATCGCGACATGGCCACCGGCTCCGGACAGGTCCACGACCAGCGGGTCGCGGCGCTGCTCGAAGGGCTTGTCCACCAGACCGACCGGGACCCGCAGCTTGCCGGTGCCCGGCCAGCCGGTGGCGGTCAGGCCGCGCTGCGGGTCGGGCGCGATGCCGGGCAGCAGGGCGTCCAGCGGGGACGGCTCGTCCAGCGGCGGCAGCCACACCTGGTGGGCGGCGGGGCCCGAGCCGCGCAGCCGGTCCAGGGCCACGGCGAGCAGGGTCTCCTCGTCCTCGTCGGCTCCCGCTGTCCCCGGCTCCGGCTCCGGTTCAGGCGCCGCCTCCAGCGTGCGGGGCACCACCCAGCCGCTGCTCCACGGCACCACCTGGCTGGCCACCCGGGCCTGGACCACCGCGCCGGTGCGCCGCCGGTAGGTGCCCGAGGAGTAGGCGGCCCGGAAGCGCGTCAGGGCCTCCACACCGGACTTCAGGTAGCCGCTGCCGGGCTGGGCGGGCAGCTCGTAGGCGTCCGGCACGCCGAGCACACCGCGGCTCTCCATGGCGGAGAAGGTGCGCAGGCCGATCCGGTACGACAGATGGCTCTCCAGCTGGTGCATACGGCCCTCGTCCAGGCGCTGCGAGGCCAGCAGCAGGTGCACCCCCAGGGAGCGGCCCAGGCGGCCGATCATCACGAACAGGTCCATGAACTCCCGGTGCGTGGACAGGAGCTCGCTGAACTCGTCGACCACCACGAACAGGCTCGGCAGCGCGGTGAGACCGGCCCCGGCCGCGCGGGCCCGCTCGTACTCCAGGGCGGAGGTGTAGTTGCCGGCCGCGCGCAGCAGCTCCTGGCGGCGCATGAGTTCGCCGTGCAGGGCGTCCTGCATGCGTTCCACCAGGGCCACCTCGTCGGCGAGGTTGGTGATGACGGCGGAGGTGTGCGGGAGTTCCTCCAGGCCCAGGAAGGTGGCGCCGCCCTTGAAGTCGACCAGGACGAAGTTGAGGGTCTCCGAGGAGTTGGTCAGGGCCAGGCCCAGGACCAGGGTGCGCAGCAGTTCGCTCTTGCCGGAGCCGGTGGCCCCGATGAGCATGCCGTGCGGCCCCATGCCCCCTTGCGCGGACTCCTTGATGTCGAGTTCCACCGGGCGGCCGTCCACGCCGACCGCGACCGGCACCCGCAGCCGGGCGGAGCCGGTGTGCTTGGCGAAGAGGGTGGCCGGGTCGTGCCGGTGCAGGTCGGGAATGCCGAGCAGGGTGGTCAGTTCGACGTCCGCGTCCAGCGGCTGCGCGATGTCGGTGCCCAGGCTGATCCGGCGGGCCGTGAGCAGCCGGGCCAGGGACTCGGCGCCGAGCGGGCCCAGCCGGTCCGGGCGGCCCAGCGGCACGGAGCGCTCCTTGCGGCTGCGGTCGGTGCGCACCAGGCTCACCCGGTCGGGACCGGCGGTCAGCCGCAGCGTGTTGCGGCCGGGCCGCCAGCGCAGCGCCCCGGAGACGTCGAGGACCACGGCGTTGCGGTAGCCGTGCCCCTCCCAGCGGTGGCCCTCGGGCACGGTGACGCCGTCCAGGACGACGACGGTGTAGGGCTCGTCACGGCCGGGGCGGGCGTCCGGGTCGAAGCCGGGGCGCTCGGCGAACTCGGCGCCGAGCAGGTCGTCCAGCTCGGTGAGGTCGGCGGTGATCCGGCGGACCTGGCCCGCGCCGTCCTCCTCCTGCGGATGCAGCGCGTGCGGCAGCCACTTGACCCACTCCCAGTCGGGCCGCCGCTCGTCGCTGACGCAGACCGCGAGCCACAGCTCCTCGGGCGCGTGGAACACCGCGAGCTGCGCCAGTGCGGCGCGCACGAGGGAGCGTACGGCGTCGGCCGGGTCCTGGGCCGGGGCGCCTGCCCCGCCCTGCTCCCCGTGCGCGGGGACACCCGGCTCGGCGGACGCCTCGGCGGCGGCCTCCTCGGGGCGCAGCAGGATCCGGGCGGAGGAGCGCAGGTAGAGGCCGAGAGGCTGTTCCGGGACGGTCGAGTAGGCGCGGATGAAGCGGCGCAGGGCGTGCGCGCAGAGCGGCTCCAGGTCCTCCACCGGGCGGGTGGAGACCGGCTGCAGGGTGAGCGCGAGCTGCTGCTCGCCGACCGCGAGCCGGGCCTCGCCGAAGTCCTCGTCGGCCGGGCGGCGCTCCCACAGCCGCGAGGTGCGTGCCAGGGAGCGCAGCGAGGCGGGGTCCGGGTGGCGCCAGGCGAGGGCGCGCTGCTGCTCCACGATGGTGGCCCGGACCCGCTTGCGGGTCTGCGCCAGATAGCGGAGGTAGTCGCGGCGCTCGCCCTTCAGGCGCTGCTTGCGCTCGCTGGAGCGGCGCATCAGCTGCCCCAGCAGCATCGCACCGGCGGAGAGCGCCATGACGCCCATCGCCAGGTACATGAAGACGCCGTTCCCGCCGCCGGGGCGCAGGAACATCAGCATCATCGACACCGACATCAGGGCCATCGGCAGATAGGTCCATATCGCCGAGGTGTCGGGCACCGTCTCGGCGAGGACCGGTGGCTCCTGGAGGGTCAATTGGCCCTCGGGCATCTCCGGCCCGCGTCTGCGGGCCGGCCGGCGAAACAGCACCACACTCAAGGAACAGAACCTCCGGTTTCACTGGCTTTCCGGCCCGCGCCGAATACCGGCGCGCCCGGCGGCGGAAAAGGCCGCGCCGAGCCGATTCTCCGGGTGCCGCGTGACACGGTGAACGCCGGGGTGAATGTTCCGGGCGGACGGCGGCGACGGTGAACTCCCGCGAAGGACAACTCCATGCCGGACGACGAGTCCGGTCCGCAGCGCGATCCGCCGGGCTCAGGCAGTAGTCTGCATTCACGGAACACGACCTGTCCATGCGGAAGAGGCGGCCGCCGGCCGCGCGGACACCATTTCACTTCCCGGTACCCCCCGTTCCGGGACGCGTCGGCCTTCCGTACTCTTCGCTGGTCCCCTCTCCCGGGGGAGTTCTCCCGGGGAAGTCCTCCTGCCAAAGCCCCCACGGAAGACGAGTGTTCAGCTGATGACCGACAGTGCGGTGGCCGAGCTGTGCCGCCTGACCGTACGTGCGCCGAGCGTCTCCGTCGATCTGGCCGTGCCGGCCGACGTGCCGGTCGCCGATCTCCTGCCCACGCTGCTCCGCTACGTCGGCGAGGAGGCCGAGGAGGCCGGTCTCGACCATGCCGGCTGGGTGCTCCAGCAGCTCGGTGACGCCCCGCTCGACGAGGAGACCACCCTCGCCCGCGCCGGGCTCTTCGACGGCGCCGTGCTCTACCTGCGCCCGCACACCGAGGCGCTGCCCGAGGCCCGGCTCGACGACCTGGTGGACGGGATAGCCGACACCGCGGGCCGCAAGCTGCACACCTGGCACCCGGAGGCGGCCCGCGGACTGCTGGCGGGCACCGCGGCGGCGACCGTGGCGGCCGCCCTC
>NZ_JABTYA010000063.1:0-1428 GCF_013302945.1 Streptomyces sp. 8P21H-1
CCGTCTTTTGCGGAGGCGTCCTGGCCGGCGCGGGCCGGACGCCTCCGCACCGCGCCCGGATCGCCGCCGGGAGCGTCGCCGTCCGTACCGGCGCCGCCCTGCCGCCCGGAGAGGCCCAGCTCGTCGGCGATGGAGTCCCACAGGCCGGGGGGCGGGGCGAGCAGTTCATGGTCCTGGAGGACGGGTGTCCTGACCGTCGAGACGACATGGCGCAGGGCGTCGAGCTGCCGTGCGCACTCGGCGCACCCACGCACGTGCTCCGCGGAGGAGGGGGACGGGTTCTCCCCTGTCGCCATCAGTGCCAGCGTCTCGTCATCCGTGTGCTTCACCGTCCACCTCCAATCGGTTCTTCATACGCATCAGCCCGCGTCGCGTCTGGCTCTTGACGGTGCCGAGCGGAAGACCGGTGCGCTCGGCGATCTGCGCCTGGGTGAGGTCCTCGTAGAAGGCCAGCCTGAGCACCGTCTGCTGCTGTTCGGGAAGCCTGTCGATCTCGTCGGTGAGAAGAACGTAGTCCAGGACGGAGTCCGACGCGGAGACATGCTGCGGATCGGCTCCCGACGCCGCCGCGACCGTGACCGCCTCCACGTCCCTGAGGTGCCGTGAGCGCCGGGTGAGGGCGTCGATCACCTTCTTGTGGGTGATGCCCATGATCCAGGTCTTGAGCGATCCGCGTCGCGGGTCGTACCCCTTGCGGCCCCGCCACGCTCCGACGAAGACCTGCTGGGTGACGTCCTTGGCCTCCTCCGCGTCCCCCAGCCTGCGGAACACCACCGTGAAGACGAGGGCGCCCCACCGGCGGTACGCCTCGCCGAGGCATGACTCGTCACCCTCGGCGAAGCCACGCCCCAGGTACTCGTCGGGGACGGAGGTCACGGCCGCCACACTAGCGGCCAGCACCTCGGAGCCACCCCATATCGGCCTCACCCGGATGCCTCCACGGCCGTGACGACCAGATTCCTCCGGTAGCCGCCCCGGTCCGGAAGGTAGGGGCCGGCACACGTGATCAGCGTGAGGACCCCGGGCCCGTCCCTGCGGAACGCCTGCGACTTTGCCAGGTCCTGCTTGGCGACACTGCGCCGGGCGGCGACGCGGTACTCGACACCGCTGCCGTCCGTGCGCCGAACCAGCACCCGGTCGCCCTGCCGCACGTCGTCGAGCGCGGCGAGGACGCCCGGCTCCCCGCCGTCGGAGTCGACGTGGCCGACCACGACCGAGGACCCGCCCGGCCCTCCCGGGGCCGGCGAGAAGCGGTACCAGCCCACCCGGCGCGGATCCCCGGGAACCTCCACCTGTCCGTCGTCGGCGACCCCCACCGGGTCGACCGGCGCCCGCAGACCCAGCCGGGGCAGCGACAGCGACCGGGGCCCGGGGACCCGCCCGGGCCCCACCGACGTGCGGGGAGCGGGACCGTCACCGACAGATCGG
>NZ_JABTYA010000064.1:0-1549 GCF_013302945.1 Streptomyces sp. 8P21H-1
CCGGCTGGCGGCCCGCGAGCCCTTCCGCCCCACCGGGCTGCTCGGCGCCGGCGGGCGCGCCGATCCCGTCGGGGGCGGCTCCCCGGGAGGCGGCTCTCCCGGAGGCGGCTCCTTCCGGACGTAGGACGGGCGCGTCCGGCCCGGCCGCGTCCACCTGGTTGAAGCGCCGATGCCGGGGGACTCGGAGTCGGTCACTCCTTACCGGCGGGTGCGAAACGAGGGAGACAGACGTGGCCGTACGCCATCGACTGATCAAGAAGAGTCCACGTGAGGTGTGGGCCGTCCTGGCCGACGGCACCCGGTACGCGGACTGGGTCGTAGGGACGGCGTCCTCGTACCCCGTGCGCGGCCAGTGGCCGCAGATGCACTCGACCATCGGCTACGAGGTGCGGGTCGGGCCGCTCAGCTTCACCAACCAGACGGTCGTCCGCGCGTGCGACGAGGGACACGAGCTGGAGCTGGAGGCGATCGCGGGCCCGCTCGGCACGGCGCGGATCGCCATCGAGCTGCGCCCCTGGGGCGACCACACCCTGGTGATCATCGACGAGCACCCGCTGCGGGGTGTCGGCGGGTTCCTGCACAACGCGGGCGTGGAGGGACTCATCCAGCTGAGGCACCGGGCCATGCTCAAGCGGCTGGCCGACGTGTGCGAGAACGGCGGCAGCCACGCCGAGCCCGCCCACGCGCAGCCGGAACCGGCATGAGCCGCGGCACCCTCACGGACGAGCGATGACAACGGTGCGACGAGACGGGAGGCGTCCATGCCGGACGCGGTAGTGATCGGGGCCGGCCCCAACGGGCTCGTCGCCGCCAACGTGCTGGCGGACGAGGGCTGGAGCGTCGAGGTCCTGGAGGAGCAGGACGAGCCGGGCGGCGCGGTCCGGCACGACAACAAGGTCGACCCGGACTTCACGAACGACCTGTTCAGCTCGTTCTACCCGCTGGCCGCCGCCTCGCCGGTGCTCGCCGGACTGCACCTGGAGCGGTACGGGCTGCGCTGGAGCCACGCGCCCCGGGTACTGGCCCACCCGCTGTCCGACGGCCGGTGCGCCGTGCTCGGACGCGACCTCGACGACACCGCCGCCTCGCTGGACGTCTTCGCCGACGGCGACGGCGACTCCTGGCGCGAACTGCACCGCGTCTGGGAGAAGTTGCGCCCCGACCTCCTGGAGGCGCTCTTCACGCCGTTCCCGCCGGTGCGGTCCGGCGCCCGGCTGGCCATGCGCCTGCGGACCGCCGGGGGACTGCGCATGGCGCGCTCCATGATCACGCCGGTACGGCGCCTGGGCGAGGAGGAGTTCCGGGGCGAGGGCGGCAGGCTGCTGCTCGCGGGCAACGCGCTGCACGCCGACCTGGCTCCCGAGGCCGCGGGCAGCGGCGGCTTCGGCTGGCTGATGTCGATGCTGGGCCAGACGTACGGCTTCCCCGTGCCCGTCGGGGGCGCGGGCGCCCTCATCGAGGCGCTGGCGCGGCGGCTGCGGGAGCGCGGCGGTGTCCTGCGGTGCGGCGAACGGGTGAGCCGCGTCGTCGTCCGGCAGGGCAGGGCCGT
>NZ_JABTYA010000065.1:0-135 GCF_013302945.1 Streptomyces sp. 8P21H-1
GACTCCTACAACTACACGTACATCGCCCTCCTCCCGGCCGCTCCCGGAGGTGAACCGCTCGAGGACGTCCGCGTGCGTGAGGCGATCCGGATGGCCGTCGACTACGACGGTCTCGTCGACACCCTCGTGGCCGGC
>NZ_JABTYA010000065.1:237-382 GCF_013302945.1 Streptomyces sp. 8P21H-1
GACACGGTGAGCGGCGACGGCACGCCCGTCACGGCGGTCTACTTCGCCCCCGACCACACGGACTCGAGCCAGTACGTGCAGTACTTCGGCAACATCGACCAGGGCGGACTCATCAACCCGTGGACCGGATCGGTGTCGCAGGAGC
>NZ_JABTYA010000066.1:0-1867 GCF_013302945.1 Streptomyces sp. 8P21H-1
CGCCGGCCGCACCGGCCGCGCCTTCGGTCCCGCCGCCCCGGGTCCCGCCCTCGGCCGGCTCGTCGTGCCGGGTGGAGGTCGGCATCGGCGGACTCCCCTCTCGTTCCCCGGCGGCCCCGTCCGGGCGGCCGCTCCGCTGTAGAGGAGGAGCGTAGAGGTACAGCCTGCTGTACCCCCATTCGGGCTGCTGGCGGGCTCGGCCGCCCGGGGTCCCGATCCGTAGCTTCGATGACGACGGCGCGGCCCGACCGGGGTTGGCGCGACGACTCGAAGACGACTTGAAGAGGGACAGCGATGACGGCCACGGACCCCTACCGCTTCGACGGCGGGACACGGAACTTCGACGGCGGCACACGGAGCACGGACCCCGCCGCACCGGGCGCCACCCGAGACGGCGTCGCCGGTGACGGCGTCACCCGGTCCGACGTCGTGCGTACGGCCCTGTGGCTGGTGCTGGTCATCAGCACGGTCGGCAACATGGCGGCCTCGCTCAGCGGCGCCTCGACCCGGATCCACCTGGTCTGCGGCGCGGTCACCGCGCTCTGCGCGACGGTGCTCGTCCTCCGTCACCTGCGGGGCCGTCGGTGAACGGCTTCCCCGCGGGAGCCGGCCACCCGGCGGTGCAGCCCTCCTCCACCTCCGCCCCCGCCCCGGCCATCGCGCTCTCGAACGTCAGCAAGACGTACGCGGGAGGCGTCCGCGCCCTCAACGACGTGTCGCTGACCGTGGACCACGGCACCTTCCTCGCCGTGATGGGGCCCTCGGGGTCCGGCAAGAGCACGCTGATGCACTGCGCCGCCGGTCTGGACTCCCCCACCTCGGGGAGCATCCGCATCGGCGGCCGCGAGATCAGCGGACTGAACGAGACCCGCCGCACCGAACTGCGCCGCGAGCACATCGGGTTCGTGTTCCAGGCCTACAACCTGGTCCCCGCCCTCAGCGTCGCCGACAACATCACCCTGCCGCTGCGGCTGGCGGGACGGGCCCCCGACCACGCGTGGCTGCGGACGCTGGTCGAGCGGGTCGGCCTCGCCGACCGGCTGTCGCACCGGCCAGCCGAGCTCTCCGGCGGCCAGCAGCAGCGGGCCGCGATCGTACGGGCGCTGGTGGCCAAGCCCGCCGTCGTGTTCGCGGACGAGCCGACCGGCGCCCTGGACCTGCGCAGCGCCCACGAGGTGCTGGGCCTGCTGCGCGAACTCGTCGACGAACTGCGCCAGACGGTGGTGATGGTCACCCACGACCCGGGGGCCGCCGCCCAGGCGCACCACGCGCTGGTGATGGCCGACGGCCGGGTGGTCGACACCCTGGCCCGGCCCACCGCCCTCGAACTGGCCGACCGCCTCGTCAAGCTGGGAGAGGTCTAGAAGCATGCTGCATCTCGCGGTCCGCATGGCCGGACACCGGATCACCGCCCTGCTGGCGGTGGCGTGCGCGGTGTTCGGCGGCGCGGCACTGATCACCGGGACCGGGGTGCTGGCCGAGTCCGGCATCCGCTCCCAGCTGCCGGCCGGCCGGCTCGCCGGCGCGGACGTCGTGGTCTCCGCCGAACAGAACCTGCGTCCGGGCGGTGACCTGCCGATCGCGCTCCCGGAGCGCGCCACGGTCGCGGCCGGGCTGGTCGACCGGCTGGGCCGACTGCCCGGTGTCACCGCCGCGGTCGGCGACGTCGGCTTCCCGGCCGCCGTGATCGACGCCCGCGGCCGGGTCGTACCGTCCGGGGAACCGGAGGCGGCCGGGCACGGCTGGTCCTCGACGAAGCTGTCCGAGGACCCCGGGATCGACGGCTCCGCGCCCACCGGCACCCGTGAGGTGGCCCTCGACGACGCGACGGCGGGGGCCGCGGGCGTCGGGGTGGGCGACCGCGTGG
>NZ_JABTYA010000067.1:0-3906 GCF_013302945.1 Streptomyces sp. 8P21H-1
CGCCGCCGGTCCGGGGGACGGCGGTCCCGAGCAGCCCTTCGCGCGGCGCCTCTGGCGCGGGCGGTCCGAGGACGGCCGCTGGGTGCGCCCCGCCCTCCTCGGCGCGCTGCTGCTGATCGGCGCGCTCTACACCTGGAACCTCACGGCCTCCGGGTACGCCAACTCCTTCTACTCCGCGGCCGCCCAGGCCGGCAGCCAGTCCTGGAAGGCCTTCTTCTTCGGCTCGCTCGACCCGGCCAACGCCATCACCGTCGACAAGCCCCCGGCCTCCCTGTGGCCGATGGCCCTGTCGGTGCGGCTGTTCGGCCTGAACTCCTTCGCGATCCTGTTCCCGCAGGTGCTCATGGCCGTCGCCACGGCCGCGGTGCTGTACGGAGCCGTGCGCCGCCGGTTCCGTGCCGCGGCCGGCCTCCTCACGGTGGCGGTCTTCGCGCTCACGCCCGTCGCCGCGCTGATGTTCCGCTTCAACAACCCGGACGCGGCCCTCGCCCTGCTGATGGCCACCACCGTCTACTGCGTGCTGCGCGCCATGGAGAAGGCCGAAACGAAGTGGCTGGTCTGGGCGGGCGTGGCCGTCGGTCTGGCCTTCCTGGTCAAGACCCTCCAGGCCTTCCTGATCCTGCCGCCCCTCGCGCTGGTCCACCTGGTCCTCGCCCCGACGAGCCTGCGCAGGCGCGTCGGGCAGGTGCTCCTGTCCGGTCTGGCGATGATCGCCGCGGGCGGCTGGTGGGTGGCGCTGGTCGAGCTGTGGCCCGCGTCCTCCCGCCCGTACATCGGCGGCTCGCAGAACAACTCCTTCCTGGAGCTGACCTTCGGCTACAACGGGCTCGGCCGCATCAACGGCGAGGAGACCGGCAGTGTCGGAGGGGGCGGCGGGGGCGGCGGCTGGGGCGAGACCGGCTGGGACCGGATGTTCGGCTCCTCCGTCGGCGGCCAGATCTCCTGGCTGATCCCGGCCGCGCTGATCCTGCTCGCCGCGGGCCTCGTCCTGACCCGGCGGGCCGGGCGGACCGACACGGCCCGTGCCGCGTTCCTCGCCTGGGGCGGTTCACTGCTGATCACCATGGTGGTCTTCAGCTTCATGCAGGGCATCTTCCACGAGTACTACACCGTGGCCCTCGCCCCGTACGTCGCCGCCGTGATCGGCATGGGCGCGAGCGTGCTGTGGGAGGAGCGCGGCCGGATGCCGATCGCGCTCACCACGGCGGCCGGCACGACGGCCACCGCGGTCTGGGGGTACGTCCTGCTGAACCGCTCCTCCGACTACCTGCCCTGGCTGAAGTGGCTGGTCCTGGTGGGCGGCCTGGTCGCCGCGCTCGGCCTGGTCTTCGTCGCACGGCTCGGGCGCCGGCTCACGCTCGGGGTGGCCGGGCTCGCCCTCGTCGCGGCGCTGGCGGGCCCGGCGGCGTACACGCTCACCACGCTGAACGAGGGCCACAGCGGCTCCATCGTCACGGCGGGCCCGTCGGTCCCGGGCGGTCGCGGCGGTCCGGGCGGCGGTGGTGGAGGTGGCGGCATGGGCGGCGGTCCCGGTGGCGGCGGCATGCCGGGCCGGAACCAGCAGGGCGGCGGCATGGGCCAGCCCCCGACGGGCGGCTTCCCCGGTGGCGGCCAGACCCAGGGGCAGGGCCAGCAGAACGGCCAGAACGGCCAGGCTCAACCGGGTGGCGGCACCGGTACTGGCGACGGCGACGGCGGAGGCACGGGCGGTCCGGGCGGAGGCGGCCCCGGCGGCGGTGGCGGCATGGGCGGCCTGCTCAACGGCGCGACCGTCGGTTCCGAGGCCAAGGCCCTCCTGGAGAAGGACTCCGGTCACTACACCTGGGCCGCGGCGGCCGTCGGCGCGCAGAACGCGGCGAGCTACCAGCTCGCCACCGGCGACCCGGTGATGGCGATCGGCGGCTTCAACGGCAGCGACCCGTCGCCGACATTGGCCCGGTTCAAGGAGTACGTGGAGGACGGGAAGATCCACTACTTCATCTCCTCCGGCTCCATGGGCGGCGGTGGTGGCGGTGGCGCTGGCGGCGGTGGCGGTGGCGCCGGTGGCGGCAGCGGCGACTCCGGCACCGCGTCGGCGATCAGCGCATGGGTGCAGGACAACTTCAAGGAGGTGACGGCGGGTTCGTCCACCTTCTACGACCTGACGTAGCCCACCAGCGGCTGACGGCTCCCCTCCGGAGGGGGTGGGAGCGGCGATGCACCGCTCCCGCCCCCCTCCCCGCAGAAAAGCTCTCGTACGCCGTACAAGGGCTGTTCTACGGTGTACGACATGCCAACCTCGCAAGGCCACCCCCAGCGGTGGCTGATCCTCGGTGTCATCTGTCTCGCGCAGCTGACCGTGCTGCTCGACAACACCGTGCTGAACGTCGCGATCCCCTCCCTCACCGAGGAACTGGACGCGGGCACCGCCGACATCCAGTGGATGATCAACGCGTACTCGCTGGTGCAGTCGGGCCTGCTGCTCAGCGCGGGCAGCGCCGCCGACCGCTACGGCCGCAAGAAGATGCTGGCCACCGGTCTCGTCCTGTTCGGCGCGGGATCGCTGGTCGCCGGACTCGCCGACACCTCCGGGCAGTTGGTCGCCGCCCGCGCGGGCATGGGCGTCGGCGGCGCGCTCCTGCTCACCACCACGCTCGCCGTCGCGATGCAGATATTCACGCCCGAGGAGCAGCCGAAGGCCATCGGCATCTGGAGCGCCGTCAACGCCCTCGGGTTCGCGACCGGTCCCCTGCTCGGCGGGTTCATGCTCGACCACTACTGGTGGGGCGCGATCTTCCTGGTCAACCTGCCGGTGGTGGCGCTGGCGCTCGTCGCGGTGATCTCCCTCGTACCGGAGTCGAAGAACCCGCGCGGCGACCGCCCCGACCTCCTCGGCGCGCTGCTCTCCACGATCGGCATGACCGCCCTCGTGTACGCGATCATCTCCGGCCCGGAACACGGCTGGACCTCCGGCCGCGTCCTCGCCACGGCGGGCCTGGCGGTCGTCGTCCTGGCGCTCTTCGCGTACTGGGAGAGCCGGATCCCGTACCCCATGCTGGACCTGCACTTCTTCAGGAACCGGCGCTTCACGGGGGCGGTCGCCGGTGCCGTGCTGATCACCTTCGGGATGGGCGGCGCGCTCTTCCTGCTGACCCAGCACCTCCAGTTCGTCCTCGGGTACGGGCCGCTGGAGGCGGGACTGCGCACCGCGCCGCTCGCCCTGGCCGTGGTGGCCCTCAACTTCACCGGCCTCGCGGCCAAACTGACGGCGAAGCTGGGCACGCCGGTGTCGATCACCCTCGGCATGGTGCTGATGTCGGGCGGGCTGGTGTCGCTCGCGACCCTCGCCACGAGCGGCTACCCCGGCACGCTGCTCGGCCTCCTGCTCATCGGCGCGGGCGCCGCGATCGCCAACCCCGCCATGGCGTACGCCATCATGAGCGCGATCCCGCCGGAGAAGGCGGGCGTGGGCGCGGGCGTCAACGGCACGCTGGCCGAGTTCGGCAACGGCCTGGGCGTGGCGGTGCTCGGCGCGGTCCTCAACGCCCGCTTCGCCGCGCTGATCCCGTTCGCCGCGGCCTCGCTGCCGGCGACGCTCGCCGCCGCGGACTCGGCGGACGAACGCGCGCGGGTCACGGACGCGTTCGCCTCCGGTCTGGGGACCAGCCAGCTGGTGGGCGCGGTGGCCGTGCTGGCGGGCGGACTCCTGGCCGCCGGGTTGCTCCGGCGGGCGGAGAGGGAAGACTCCGCGGTGGCGGCGCAGGTGTGAGGCCCGTCGGCATCAGGGCGGGGCGGCCCCCGGTGTTCCGGGCGCCCTTCGCCGAGAGTTCCGAGGAAGGTGCGCCATGGTGAGGGCAGCCGACCGGGCCGGACGCCCGGCGCGGACCAGCGTCTGGCTGGAGGGCAGGGCCCCGCGCGGCGGCGGCG
>NZ_JABTYA010000068.1:0-137 GCF_013302945.1 Streptomyces sp. 8P21H-1
GGCCGTGCGGCCGCCGTGCACCGCTGTGGCGTCCAGCAGCGAGCCGACCTCCCCCAGGGGCGCGGGGAGCCGGTCGTAGCGCCGCCCGCCCACGGTGACCGTGCCCGCGCCGGGCGCGTCGAGGCCGAGGATCATGC
>NZ_JABTYA010000068.1:245-23847 GCF_013302945.1 Streptomyces sp. 8P21H-1
CTCGGATCCGAGGAAGCCGGTGACCGGACCCGGCCGGACGGTGAAGGACAGCGCGCCGACGGCGGTGCGGCCGCCGTACCGCTTGGTGAGTTCCCGTGCCTCGATCATGCCGCCGACGCTACGCAGGACGGACGCGCCGGACATCCGCCGCCGGGAGACGGCGGCTGCTCCCAAGGGAGTACGGTCACACCTCCCCCGCCCGCACCAGCCCCGTCTCGTACGCCACCACGACCAGCTGCGCCCGGTCCCGCGCCCCCAGCTTGGTCATCGCCCGGCTGACGTGCGTCTTCGCGGTGAGCGGGCTCATGACCACCACCACGGTCGGCGCCGTACGACAGCGTCGAGGTGCTCCGGGCGGTGCAGCGCCCAGGGCCAAGACGGTGCCGGGCTGATCAATCCGCCGGTCCGCCTGGTCGTGGCCCGGTTGGCACTCCTGCGGGGTGCGCGCGTCCCGGCGCCGCGGCATGGCCGCCTGATGCGGTGGTTTCGCGCCGCGGCGCCCCGCTCTCACACCGGCCGGTGCCGTGCTCGCAGGCCGTCGACGAGCAGGTTGAGTCCGAACTCGAAGAGCTGGTCGAAGTCCGTGTCGGTGAGCGCGGACAAGGTGGCGTGCAGGTGCGGGTGGTCCCTCGGCGTCACCGCGGCCCGCAGCACGTCCGGGGAGGAGGGCTCGGCGCCGTGCGCGGACAGGGCCGCCTGCTCCTCCAGTGTGTGGCCGACGGTGAAGTTGGCCACCGTGAAGAGCGTCCGCGCCGCGTCGTCGTCGGAGAACCCCGCCTTGCGCAACACGCCGACGACGGTCTCCGCGAAACCGAGCGTGTGCGCGCCTGTCGCGTGCGTACCGGCGAACACACGCGCGCCGTCGCGATGGGCGAGCAGGGCGGCGCGCAGAGCACGCGCCAGAGCGACCAGCCGTTCGCTCCACACGGTGTCACCGGTCGCGGCGGCGGCCTCGGCGACGCCTCCCACCATGTGCTCCGCCATGGCCATGAGCAGGTCCTGCTTGGTCGCGTAGTAGCGGTACAGGGCCCCGGCCTGAACGTCCATCGCGTCGGCGAGCCGCCGCATGGTCAGGGCGTCGAGCCCTGACCGGTCCAGCAGGTCCAGGGCTGTCCGCAGGGTGCGCGCACGGTCGATCCGCGGACGCCGGCCACGGGGCGGGCTTGACGAGGAGCTCATGACCCCCACTATAGTGAACGACGTTCACGTGAACGCTGTTCACTAAATATGTGCGGAACGAGGGACGCGAGAGGGCGGCTCCGATGGAAATCGATGTGATCGTCGTGGGCGCAGGTCCGACCGGGCTGATGCTGGCGTGCGAACTGGCCCTGGCGGGCGTACGGACCCGGGTCCTGGAACGCCGTGCCGAGCCGCAGCGGGACTCCCGGGCGCTGAGCCTGCATCCGCGCAGCGTGGAGTTGCTGGACCAGCGCGGACTGCTCGACCGCTTCCGGCCGCTCGGCCGTCCCGTGCCCAGCTGGCACTTTGCCCAGCTGCCCACTTTGCTGGACTTCTCCCGGCTCGACTCCCGGCACGGCTACACACTGTTCCTCGCCCAGGCGCGCACCGAGGCCCTGCTCGCCGAGCGAGCCCGTGAGCTGGGTGTGGAGATCCTGCGCGGTCACGAGGTCGTCGGCCTCGACCAGGACGACGACGGGGTCGAGGCGCAGGTGCGGGGGGCCCGAGGCGTCGAGAGGGCGCGTGCCCGGTACGCGGTCGGCTGCGACGGTGGGCGCAGTGTGGTGCGGCAGGCCGTCGGCATCGACTTCCCGGGCACCGACGAGACCCTCACCGGCATGCTCGGTGACTTCGCGGTCGTCGACGCCGCCCCCGCCGTCCTGGACGCCGCCCGTGCCGGCGGTGTACTGGTGGCGCCGATGGAGGACGGCCTGACCCGGCTGGTCCTCCTGGACCCGGAACGGATGCGGGTGCCGGTCGGTGAGCCCGTGACCCTGGACGAGTTCCGCCGGTCCCTGGTCCGGCTCTGCGGATCCGACTGCGGCATCGCCGAAGCCCGCTGGCTCTCGCGCTTCGGCAACGCCACACGGCTCGCGAGCAGGTACCGCGTCGGCCGTGTCCTTCTGGCGGGCGACGCCGCCCACATCCACTTCCCCGCCGCGGGGCAGGGGCTCAACACCGGTCTGCAGGACGCCGTGAACCTCGGCTGGAGGCTGGCTGCCGAGGTGCACGGCTGGGCGCCGCCCGGCCTGCTGGACGGCTACGGCACCGAGCGCCGCCCGGTCGGCCGGGCGGTCACGGAGAACACCGAGGTCCAGACCCTGCTCGCGGAACTCGCCCTCGTACGGCACTACCAGCGCCCGGCCGCCGCCCTGCGGAGCCTCTTCGACGAGCTCCTGCGCGTCGACGAGGTCAACCGCATGCTCGCCGCCAGGATCTCCGCGCTCGGCATCGCCTACCCGCCCCAGTCGTCAGGAGCCGACCCGCTGGTGGGACGGCGCATGCCCGACATCGCGCTGACCGCGGTGGAGTCGTCCGCGACACGGGTCTACGACCTGCTGCCCACGGCCCGCTTCGTCCACCTCGACCTCACGGGCGACCCGGAGTCCCGGGCGGCCGTCGAAGCGGAGTGGAGCCGGCGGGTCACCGCCGTGACCGTCACCGCGCACGACGACCACGCGGAGCTGGACGGTGTGAGCGAGGTCCTGGTCCGCCCCGACGGCCACGTCGCCTGGGCCACGCGCGCCACCGGCGCGGGGGAACGCGGTGCCGGGCGACGCGAGGCGCTGACGGCCTGGGCCGGTCCCCCGGAGCACGGGGTCTCCCGTCCCACGGGGGCCGCGCCCGTGGCAGGCAGGTAGCAACGAGGAAGGTGGCGCCGGCTGCGGCCGGGGCGGTGGCGGGCGCGGTGCGCGGGTGAGGCGGCAGAGTACCGCGATGAGCAGTGGGGCGTCCGTTCGTCAAGGGGAACACGGTGCGGTCGGGATCCGTCCCGCCGCCGGCATGATGCCCACTTGGAGGGGCGGCTTCCCGCTCACACCTGCTCCCACGCGAAGTGGAAGGCGCTCGGAGAAGGACGGGACTGACGTCCCCGTCTTCCCTCGCCCCATGTCGAGCAGTGGGTACCTGTCATTTTCGCTGTCACCCACCCCCGGCCGCCTCGCGCCGCCGGGATGGTGACGCACGGCCCGCGGAACCTGCTCTCAGGTTCGCGGTCCTGGTGCGGTCCGCCGGGGGGCGGTCCCTCGGGCGGGACTCGTTCGCCCACTCGTGCCGCACCACCGGTTCAGTCCCTGCTCACCACGCAACCATCAGCCGCTGCCACGGGTCTGACAGGCGAACTCACCATGTGCGACTTCGAAGCCGTGTGCTTCCAGGTGCTTCCAGGCCGTGTGCTTCCAGGAGGACCTGTGGGCATCCGCCGACTTCCCGTACCGACCGCTCATACCAAGGGAAAGCCATGACCCATCGCTTTCGTCTGACCGTCGCCGGCACTCTGGCCACGACCCTGCTCTCGGCCACGCCCGCCGTCGCGGCCACGCCCGGCACCGAGGGGCCGTACACCTGGACCGTGGAAAAGGGGCACGCGCTCGCCTGCACCGGGGAAGGAGGAGGGGTGCGCGTGAGCGTCGACCTCTACGAGAACTCCGCCTTCGGGACACACGCCCAGGTGTTCGTGCAGACGGCGGAGACCGAGTACGTACGCGGCGGCGAGACGGCCGGCGGCCTGTTCGACGACGGCAGGATACGACGCCGGCTGGTCGTCGCACCGCAGGAGCCGGCGGCACAGGAGCGGACGGCGAAGTCCTCGCGGACGGTGCTCGTCAGCGGCTCCTACGCCCCCAGCGGTCCGCGCCGGTGGGTGCACGAGGTGTACGACGAGCCGTCGGGACAGGTCGTCTCGAAGGGGTGGAACACGCCGCTGTCGGCCACCGTCACCGTGAACACGCTCGGCCGACGGATCGGTCTGACGTGCGAGACCGCCTTCGCCTACGACCTGAAGGTCCGCCGCCCCGCCGACAGCGGGAACTGACCCCCGGCGGGGGCCGTCCTCGCAGTGCCGTCAAGGGTTGTCCTCGGCCCCGGCCGCCACCGGTGCGCGGCTCGCCGGTGGCGTCGGCGTCCGGACGCAGAACCCGTGGACCGGTTTCCGCGCCGGCAATCAACCGGTGGACCGATGCGGCACGGGCGGGGCTCATGGCAACGTGCCCCTGTGCCCGCGGACGGACCGTGCCGGCACGATCGACGATCCGTGACAACGGGAGGGACCATGACCACCACACCGTTCGTGAACGGCAAGGGTCTGACGCGCCGCCGCGTGCTGGGGGCCGCGCTGGCCACCGGGGCCGCCATGCCGGTTGCGGCCCATGCCGGTCCTGCCCAGGCGGCGACGGACGCACCCGTCCCCGCCCCGGAACGGTTCACGCTGCCGGTGCCCACCGGGCCGTACCCGGTGGGCACCGTGCAACTGCACCTCGTCGACCGGTCGCGCCCGGACGACATCGCGGGTCCGGGGCACTTCCGCGAGCTGATGGCCGGCGTCTGGTACCCCGCCCGGAACGCCGAACGGTATCCGGTGGCGCCCTGGATACCGGACGGCGCCCTTCAGGCGTTCCTCGCCGACGCCGGGTTCGCGGACCTGGTCCCCCTGGCACCGCTCACCGCCGGCCGCGTGGGCGCCCCGGTGCGGCGGTCGGACCGTCGGCTGCCCGTCGTCGTGTTCTCGCACGGCGCGCACAGCCATCAGGGCGACCACACCACCGTGCTCCAGGAACTCGCCGGCCACGGATACGTGGTGGTGACAGTGGCTCACCAGTACGACACGTACACCAGGTTCCCCGACGGCCGGGTCGCCGTCCCCCTCCACGACCAGAAGGCGCCGACGCTGCCCGCGGACTTCGCCGCGGACCTGCGCTTCGTCCTCGACTGCATCGAGCAGCTCGCCGCCGGACACAATCCGGACGCCGACCGTCGCGAGCTGCCGGCCGGGCTGCCCGGCTGCCTCGACACGCGGCGCATCGGCGCGTTCGGCTGGTCGAAGGGCGGGACGGCCACCGCCTGCGCCATGCTCGCGGACGAGCGCATCCGGGCCGGGCTGAGTCTCGACGGCCCGATGCAGATGAAACCACCACTGACCGGTGACCTGGACCGGCCGTTCATGCTGATGTCCGCCGAGTTCACCCGGGCCGCGAATCCCGAGATCGCCGCCTTCTGGTCGCACCTTCGGGGCTGGCGGCTGGACATCCGGGCCCAGGGCGCCGCACACATCTCGTACGGCGACAACGAGGCGCTGTTCCCGCAGGCGGCGAAGGTGTACGGATGGAGCGAACAACAGCTCCAGGACTTGATCGGCACCCTCGATCCCGCCCAGGCGGTGAGGATCCAGCAGGCATACCCGCTCGCGTTCTTCGACAGGCACCTGCGCCGGCGTCGAGGGCGCCTGCTCGACGGGCCGTCCCCGGCCTTCCCCGCTGTGACGTTCCTTCCCTGAGACGGGGGACCACGGCACCGCGGTGCGCGGACACCGGTGGGACCGGGCTCACGTCACGGTCGTCATCCGCGGCAGCGGCCGGCCGGTGTCGGCGACCCGGGTGAGCTTCGCGGTCAAGGGCGCCAGCGGCGCCGAGGAAAGGGCCTTGCTGAACAGAGCGCGCAGCGCCAGTCCGAGCCGGGTCCGCGGGTAGGCGAGGTGCTGAAGGCCGGGCGGAAGCTTCTGGACGGCGTCGACGAGGGGCCGCATCCAGTTCTCGTACGCGGTCAGAGCGGCTTCGGGACCGGCCGACTTCCGCGACGGTGTCGTCGTAGACGATCTCGACCCCTGCGGGCAGGTGGTCGAGGACGGCGCGGGCGAAGTCACCGCGCAGGACCTCCAGTTCCGCGGTGGCGCCGTCCGGGCCGTCGGACGGCAGTTCGGCGATCGTCCCGCCCTCTCCGTCCACGAGGACCGTGCCGGTCTCGGTGGTGTTCAGCGCCTTCACCGCGTCGAAGAGCCCCATCCGGTCGAGGACCTCCCGCGCGACACCGCGGACGTCGACGTTCTGCCCGCCGTCACGGAAGGCCGGTGCGCGCTCGAGGACCGTGACCTCCCAGCCGATGCGGCGCAGCCAGTGGGCGGCCGAGAGGCCGGCGATGCTCGCGCCGGAGATCACCGCGTGTGATGGGGTCATGGTCCGCTCCTGGGTCCGTCGTCGGCACGACGCCTACCCTCATGCTTTACAGGGAAGCTACTTCACACCGAAAGGGTATCCGTGTCCGGCATGGACCCCTTGACGTCCGACTGGACACCGGACCAGATCGAGGTGATGCACCGTCTGCGCGACTGGGCGGTCGTCTTCATCGAGCTGAACCAGTACCTCGCGTCGTGGACGGGCCTGTCGAGTTCGGACGCGTTCGCCCTGAGCCGCATCGTCTGGGCGGCCGAGACGGACACACCGCTGTCGCCCGCTCAGCTGTCCCGGCAGATCGGCATGACCTCCGGGGCGACGACGGTACTGCTGAACCGGCTCGAGACCGCCGGGCACATCCACCGCAGCCGGGAGACAGCGACCGCCGGCGCGTCACCCTGCGCCCCGCCCCGGCGGCCCGTGAACAGGCCCGCCGCTTTCTCGCCTTCTCCGGCATCGAGATCGCGACGACCCTGCGCGAGGCCGATCCCGGCGAACTCCGCGGTGCCGCGGAGTTTCTCGCACGCATGACCAGGGCCGCCACCGAAGCCGACGCACGCCTCGCCCGGGCCGAGCGGCTTCCCCGTACGCCGACGCAATGACGGGTGATCACCCGGATGGGGCGGCAGGCCCGAACACCCCTGTCCGACTCTCCGCGCTCGTGACCTCCTCACGGTCCGGCGGCGGTGGATCTTCCCGGTGCCCGTGCCGTTCAACGCCACGGTCAACCGCGCCGAGGGCCCCGTCCACGGCCTGATCCGGTCCACCGCCTGTTCGGAACCCGGCGACACGAGGGCTCCGGCGTACTCCGGCACCCTGGCCGTCGGCTTCCTGGTCGGGGCCGGCGGCGACTGCACCTCCGGTGGGGTCTCCTGTACCAGCCCGTCGCGGATCGTCGTCGGCGAGCTGCTTCCGCCCGTACCCGCAGTACGCACGGTGTCCGGTGCCGCCGCCGGGACGGACCCGGCGGTGCTCACCACGGCTGCGTGGTGAGCACCGCGCGGACCTGTTGCCGCCCCGGCACCGGCCCGGGCTCAAGAGACCCGTCTGACGGTCCAGGCGTTGTTGTTCAGGCTGGGCACCGAGGAGTAGCGGCAGCTCTGGCTGTAGTACTCGCGGATCTGGATCCAGCCCGCCGGCTGGAGCGTCGAGGCGCAGATCGCGACCTCGGTGCCGATCGGGTAGCCGTCCAGCTGCTTGATCTGCTTGCGGTTGGGCTCGAAGCCGCCGCACTGGGAACTGCTCGACCACGAGACGTCGGCCCAGCCGCTCGGCGTGAGCTGGCTGTGACAGATGCTCAGAGTGTCACCCGGGGCGGCTGCCGCGGGAGCCGCGGTCAGGGTGACAGCGGCACCGGCCGCGGCAAGGGCCATCAGGATGTTCCGTGCAGCACTCATGAGGTCTCCCGGTGATGGTGAGCGGTGATCATGGCCGTGCGGACATCATTCTCACGTGGCATGAACGCGCCGAACAGTTACTTTCGGGTCGGCGCATATCACTGAAAAACGGCGTTTGCCGACGTCCACCCCGTTCTCGGCCGCTCCCCCGCACCGGATCCTCCGTACAGCGGGTCGCCGCCGGGTGCGGGCGGAGGTGCCGGAGGCGCCGTCGGGCACACCGTCCGCTCCCCATGTCCGGCACGGCATGTCCGGCACAGCTGCCGACCGACCACACAGAACACCGGTTTCATAATACTGATTTTATAATTGTGCCGGCCGCTTCGGGATCACTCACGGCCGCAGCAGGGACGGCTCACGCGAAAGCGGCTCAGGACAACATCAGCATGTACAAGCAGGAGAAGACCCAGTGGTACTGGGTCGCTTCCGGGCTGACAATCGCCAAGTTCCAGGGATACGGCTCCACCCAGGCCGACTTCTGCAACCGGGCCGCAACCGGGCCGCAGCCGGGCCCAGCCCTATTACGGCTGCAACAACCAGCCCGCCACGCTCGACGACATGGCCAAGGGCTGGAGCAGTCCCGGCATGACCCGTACCGGCTCGGGTCTGAGCAGCGCGGCCACGTTCAACCAGGTGTGCACCGACGTCAAGGCGGCCCGACCGGTCGCCGCCCGAAGAAGAGTTCACCCCGTTCCTGCGGTTCGACACCGAGATCCGCCGCCTCGTCTGCACCACCAACGCGATCGAGTCGGTGAACGCGCGGATCCGCCGGGCAGTCAAGGCCCGCGGACATTTCCCCAACGAGCAGGCCGCCCTGAAATGCGTCTACACGGCGATCATGTCCCTCGACCTCACCGGCAAGAAACAGGCACGCTGGACCATGCGCTGGAAGACCGCACCGAACGCCTTCGGCATCACCTTCGACGGCCGCCTCTCCGCAGCCCGTCAGTAACCTCGACCAACCCAGTTGCACCACTCCTTTGACAGTCCCCCTCATGGTCATGTTGGCAGTCCTCAGGTCACGTCGTGTGGAGCTGTGGCCTCATGGGTGAGACGGGAGACCAGTTCGAGCCAGCCCCTTTCCAGCCGCTGCAGCGGTAGGTTGCACTGGTCGCTCAGATGCCGGAGAAGGGCGGGCTCCAGGTAGCCCAGCAGCGCGTGGCTGAACAGTTCTGCGTCTGCTTCGGGTGCAGCCAGGCTGAGCAGGACGCTGACCCGCTCGTGGTACGAGCGGCGAGGCGCGCGCCGGTAGCGCTGGTCGGGAGAGGGCTCGGCGGCTATCTGGAGCTCCATCTCCTGGGCATAACGCCGTATGGCGGCCACCCCGAATGCGCGGAGCTGCTCGATGGCCTTGTCACGGTCGTCTGCTTGGTCCGAGCCGCTGAGGTGAGCGGCCTGGAAGGTGTCCTCGGAGTGCTGCAGCAGGGCCTGCAGCAGACCTGTGCGGTCGCCGAACCGCCGGAAGACGGTGCCTTTGCCGACACCTGCCGCGGTGGCCACCGCTTCCATGGTGAGGTGCTTCAGCCCTTGCTCTCGTGCTATCCGTGCTGCGGCGTTGAGCAGGCGGGTGTGATTGCGTGCCGCGTCCACGCGCAGCCGTCTGCTGTCCTCGCGAAGATGCGGTGACCGGGGCGCGGGTGGTATGGCATTCTGCTGGTCGCCTGCGGGGCTCGGACAGAAATGTGCTCCCGGCGAAGGAGCAGCTATCCGGTGCGGTGTTGTCTGTGTGATCGTCTCGACGAGGTCCAGCGCCAGGCCGGCAGTGTGCAACGCGGCTGCGTCGGGCTTCTCCACCAGCGGCAGCAGATCGGCCAGAAGGGTGATGAAACGTCCGCCGTTCTCGTGGACGGCCGTCATCGAGCCCTCCCATATCGCAGCCCGGATGCCGACCGCGCTGAGCGACCCGGACCCGGCGGCCGACTGCGCAAGAAGCTGGGCCAGGCGATGTTCGAGCCCGGTTGGCTGCCACACGCCGTGGCGGAAGTCTCGTACGAGGGCCTTGAGTTGTTCCTGGACGCTGTTGGGGTGTGAGCGCTGAGGGGGGTGGGGCTCGTCGGGGGTGGACACTCAGAACGCTCCCAAGTGGGTTGTGGAGTGCGGGCGTCGGAGGCTTGGAGGTAGCCGGCCCGCCGGTGGGGGTTTCGTGGGACGGGCGGGTGCGGTCCGCATGTGCGGCAGTGGTGGTGGGGCCCGGCAGCACCGGGGTGGCGCCCTGCAGATGGAGCGTGTCACCCCGGTGGGACCGTCCCGCCCTCAGCTCAGTCGCCGGGAAGCAGGACGGTCTCGTCGCCTTCGAACCAGGCGTTGTCGATCGTCAGCCGGCTGATGCGCCATGTGCTTCCGTCGCGTGTCAGGTCTGCGTCGTAGCGGTTCATCATCAGTGCGTGCCGGGTCCGGTCCGGCTTGGGGCCTTCCTGCGGCAGGTAGTGCTGGGCCATCGCATAGCAGTGCACGTGGGCGGTGCCGCCGTCGACGGTGGCGCGGATGTTGCTGATCACGTGGCTGGTGTCGAGCGGGCCGACCGCCGGGATGAGGACTCCCACGACGGTGTCGCGCGGCTTGAGCGGGGGGAAGTCGAGACCGATCTTGCTCGTGGCCGGTGTCAGGTCGACCATGGCGTCCTCGGTCAGTGACGAGGCGAGCAGTTCGGCGTCACCGTGGTCGAGGCCGGCCGTGTAACGGTGCAGTGTATCGGCGATCGCGGCCTGGTCGATCAAGAGCTGCAGCCTGTCGTCGGACATCGGGCGCTCCTCGGGGGGGATGTTGTGGTTGAAGCGGAAGAGGTTGTCCGGGTCGAAGCACCTTTTGATGCTGCGGAGCCGGCGGTAGTCGGCTTCGTCGTAGGCGGCTCTCACGTCGTTGACGCCGGTGTCCTGGGCAGCCATGAAGTTCAGGTAGCGTCCGCCGGTGGACCAGGAGCGCATGCGCTGCAGGAGCTCATCGGCGTAGGCGTTCATGGCGGTGAAGGCGTCGGGTGCTCCGACACCCACGATCCAGAGTGCGAACTGGGCGTTCCGGTGTCCGACGGCGTTATCCGCGGCCCGGGCCAGGGCACCACCGAGGTGACGCAGCTCGACGAAGTGCACCGGGCAGTCGGCCGTCGGGCCCGCGGCGGTCAGGATCTCCTCGACGGCTTCGGCGGTCAGTGAGCGCAGCATCGCGGTACGTTCCATGAACGGCACCGGATCTGCCGGATCGTTGTGGATCTGGGCGAAGGACGCGTAGGGCATCGGACCCAGAGTGTCCGCGAGGACAGGTGCGGCCGCCCGTAGCGGCGCAACCAGCCCGATGGCCTCGGCTGCCGGGCCGAGGTAGGAAATACGGACGTGCACGGCGAAGCGGTCGGCGAGGAAGGCGGGCACGTCGGGCAGGGCCGGCAGGCGCAGCAGGGCGATCGATGAGCTCAGCTCGTCCGGGGCCTCGGCCGTGACCTGGGCATAGGCGTGCAGGACGGCTGCTGCGTCGGCACCGTCGAAGAAGAGGCCGCCCGCCCACAGCTCTTTCACCGGGAAGAGCGAGAATTCCATGGCGGTGACGACACCGAAGTTGCTCTTGCCGCCGCGCAGCGCCCAGAACAAGTCGGGTTCCGACGCTGCGTCGACATGGCGCAACTCGCCGTCGGCTGTCACTACCTCCACAGAGGTGACGTGGTCGGCTGCCCATCCGTGGGCGCGGCCCATGGTGGGGCTCAAGCCCCCACCGAGGGTGTAGCCGATGACTCCGACAAGTGGTGAGGAGCCGTTGAGCGGGGCGAGCCCGAACGGGGTCGCCGCGTCGATCACTTGCTGCCAGCGGGCTCCCGCCGTCACGCGGGCTGTGCGGGCTACGGGGTCGATGCTCACCTGCGCCATGCGGTGAGTGGTGATGAGGACCGCGTCGTCGGCCGGGATCGTCGCCTGGTGGCCGGTGGTCATGACGGCGACGGGCAGACGCCGCTGTGCAGCGAAGCGAACGGCGACCTGCACGTCGGTGCTGTTCGCGGCTGCGACCACGACGCACGGGTGGTGGGTGACGGCAAGGTTGAAGGGCGCGCACTCGTCGGCGAACCCTTCGTCCTCCGGTCCGAGTACGGACCCGGTGATCTGCGCTGCCAGAGCGGCGCGCGTGAGTGAATCGAGCATGCGTGCATTGCATCGAGCGCTTGTCGACGTGGCGTCGATGGCGCGTCGACGAGGCGCGTCGACGAGGCGTTTCGCCCACGGGACGCAGGTGGTCTCCCGCACGTTCGCACCGCGGGTGGTGCAGGGGCTTGTGCGGGTGCGTCGCCCCGCGCGGCCGCTGCGGGAATCAGGGCAGCGAGAGCGACACCTTTTCCGCGAGAGCGTCCGGAAGATCGGTGATCTGGTCCAGCACCGCGCGTAGGTCCTTCTCGCCGACCGTGTTCTTGCCGGTCAGGCAGTGGCGCAGCAGCCGGTGCAGCGCTTGCTGGCAGTGCTCGTGCCCCAGCCCGTTGAGGGCCTGGCGGCGCGCGAACGCCTTGACAAGCCCGAGGAAGTGGTAGTCGCCGTTCTCGCCGATCTCCACCACATGGGCGTCGACGAGGGCTTCCATGACGGCGGTGGCTTCGTTGACGGGCAGGTCGAGCACTGCCGCGGCCATGGCGGCGTCCAGCCGGCTGCAGTCGGGAACGGCGGCGAGGTGGAAGGCGTTGCGGTGGAAGGTGTCCATGCGCGCCTGGGCTTCACGGAACGGTTTGTCGACGATCTTGCAGTCCTCATGCATGACGACCGGCTGGCGCAGATCGTCTTCGAGCTGGGCCAGGATCTGGTCGATCGTCCACGACGGCCGGGCATCCAACCGGGCGGCCGCCACATGCACCGAGAGCGGCTGGTAGGAACAGGCCTGCACCAGGCGACCGGCCGCTTCCTGCTCTGCGAACACGCGCCGGGTGCCGGAGATGGCGGCGAGCAAGTGCAACGCGTCCTGGGGCTGCAGGACGCCCAGACGCAGCCAGGGGATGCCGGGCAGGTCGATGATGCGGCGCGCACTGGTCATGATGACGGCGCAGCCCGGGGAGGCCGGTAGCAGGGGGCGCACCTGCTCAGCGCTGGTTGCCGCGTCCAGGACGATCAGCAGGCGGCGCCCGGACACCGTCGTACGCCACAACGCGGCACGTTCGTCCAGCGATGCCGGCAGCCGGGGCGCTCCGAGCGCACGCAGGAACTGGCCGAGCACCTCCAGCGGGCCGACCGGATCCTTGAAGCCGCCGAGGTCGGCGAAGAGTTGTCCGTCGGGAAACAGCTGGCGCCGGGTGTGTGCGACGTGGACGGCGAGCGTGGTCTTGCCCATCCCGCCCAGGCCGGTGATACCGATGACCGGAGCGTGCGCAGCATCACGCAGTGTCATGGACAGCTCCGTGATCTCTGCGCGACGCCCGGTGAACACTGCCAGGTCCGCCGGGAGCTGAGCCGGAACCGGCGCGGGCGCGGGGGACGAGGACAGATGACGGCCCGCTGGGGCGGGCGAGTCCTCGGCCTCGCGCAGGATACGGCTGTGGAGAGATCGAAGTGCGGGTCCGGGGTCCACACCCAGCTCTTCACGCAGAAGCTGCCGTGTGCGCTGGAAGGCGGCCAGAGCCTCAGCTCGGCGGCCGGCACGGAACAACGACAGCATGAGCTGTTCGTGCAGCCGCTCCCGCAGCGGGTGCTCCATCACGGCTGCCTGGATCTCGGACGTCAGATCAGACTGCCCGCCGACCTCCAGCTCAAGATCGAAAACCTCCTCCAGAGCAGCCAGTCTCAGCTCCTCCAGCCGATCACGCTCGAGCTCGAAGAAAGGGCCCCGGGCACCCGACAGGGCCGGCCCCTGCCACATACCAAGAGCCTGACGCAGGAGATCGGCAGCACTCGCCGCCGCACCGGCGCGGCGTGCCCGGTGCGCCTGAGCGGTCAGCTCCCGAAACCTCCTCAGGTCAAGAGTCCCGTCACGGACCGTGAGACGGTAGCCGGTGCTGGTCGATTCGATAACCGCGCTGTCGCCGAGAATCGGGCGCAGACGATAGACGTACGTGCGGACGGTGCCCCGAGCACCGCGAGGCCCGTGCTCGCCCCACAACGCCTCCAGAATCGCCCCGGTCTCCACCGGGCGCCCTTCGTGCAGAAGCAGCAGCGCGAGCAATCCACGCTGCTGTGGAGATCCGAGGTCGATCTCCTCGTCGCGCCGCCACGCACGGACAGGACCAAGAATTGCAAGACGCATCACGCGACCGCACCCTATCTCTCTCGTGTCTGCCCCGTTTCGGCCCGCTCGGCGAGGCCGCCGCGCGGAGCCGGAAAGGTGATCCCTGGATCCAGGTTCCCCGCTGACCGGGCCCACCCGTACCGACGCGCCCGAGCAGGCACGGTGGCCCGGCATCTGACAGGGCCGGTTCCATACCCGCGGTCGTACCGGGGCCCAGGACGGACACCACGGTCAGGTGTGACTTCGCAGGCCGTCACGCGGCGTCGGAGGCGAGCGCTTCCTTCACGGCGGCGAAACCGGCAGCGTGCAAGATGAGGGGCCGGTATTCCAGTTCGGTCACTGCTTTGTCGGTGCGCAGCGTGCACGGCTGCCCGACGAACCACCGAGCGGGTACCGGCACTACCTGGGCGGCAGTGTCGGCGTCCAGGTCGGAGATGGGCGCGTCGACGCCGTGGAGCGAGAAAAGCGTCTCCAGGAAATTCCGCAGGATGACTGGATGCTGGTCGGTGACGAAGTGGGCCTGTCCTGGCCGGCCATGCTGCCAGCCGAGTACCAAGCCCTCGACGGCATTGTCCGCATACGTCACACCGGTGGTGTGCCGGCCGCCATCGATCCAGGCGAACTGCCCGGCCCTGGCTGCGGCGGCAGGCGTAAGGCCTCTACGAGTTGCCTGGTCCTGGGACGGCACACGACTTCCTCGGGGGCCTCTTCCTCCGCTGTGAGGAGCGTGGCGACCGCTTCGGTGCGCAGGCCGGCCTGTTTCTCGCCGATGGCGCGGTCGGTGAGCAGGTGGGCGCGGCGCTCGCGCGGGAGGTCGGCAAGGAAGGCAGCGGGGATGTCCGCCGCGACGGCTACGGCGTCCGCGCCTTCGCTGAGCTGGACGTGGGCGGCGACCTGGTGGATTTGGCAGTCGGTGGGGCCGAAGGCGGCGCACAGCTCGTTGCCGTCGAAGCCGAGCCGGCTGACGTGTTCGTCGGCCTGGTCGAGAAAGCCGGGGACGGCGCGGGCGAGGGCTGCGGGGTGGTGGTCGTCGGCTGACGTCCTGGCGGCCTGCCCGGGGTGCGGGTGCTCTCCGGCGGCAGTGAGCTGCTCATGCCCACCACGTACGACGACAGCACAGCGGCCGCGGACCTCGTCGGCCGTCCCCGCCGTGGCCGGCCGCCCGCCCCGATCGCGCCGACCGGCTCGCGCAGGAGCTGCGCGGTCTTCCCGCCGACGCACCCGAACAGGCGCCTGTGCCATGAACGGCCACCCCGTGCTGCACGACCCCGAGGGACACCTCGCCGCGGCACTGCCTCTCGATCGCCTCAGAACTCGTGCCAGAACCCAGATCGACGCTCAACCAAGGTCCCCGGCAGCGTCAGTCTCCCGGGCGACGCGAGCCGCAGCGAGGGCGGTTGCGGCCGGTGCGGCCCGCGTGTCAGCGGTCGAGCTTGAGTGCACCGTGGCCGACATGGGTTTTCTCGGCGACGCCGCGGATCAGGTTCAGCAGGTCCTCGTGCAGGCGGTCGGTCATGCGGCCCTCGGCGACGCTGCGTTCGAAGGAGCGGTTGATGCCTCTGATCGCCGCACGGCCGGCGGCCTCGAACGGGTCCTCCTGACCGGTGCCCTCGAAGGGGAACTCGGTCCCGGTGATCCGGCGTGACACCTCCACCTCGGCCAGGGCGGCGACGCCGGGATTGGCGAGCGCCATCGCGCGGGTCAGTGTCGCCTCCTCGTGGTCGAGGTGCTCACGCAGGTCGCGCCACCACTTGTCGACGAGCTCGACGAATCCGACGGACGGATCGGCGTGGTAGAGCGCGATGAGCCGCTGCTCGCGTTCGGCCGGCCATTCGGTGACGAAGTCGAGCTTGGAGGGGAAGTAGCCCGTCACCGTTCGCGGGGCCACGTCGGCGGCCTCGGCGATGTCGGCGATGGTCGTGCCCTCATAGCCGTGTTCGACGAACAGTCGCAGGGCGGTGTGCAGGATGTGGCGCCGGCGGCGCGCCTTGTTCCTCTCCCGCAGCCCGGGGCCGTTCTTCGTCGTCACCGCGCCCTCCCTCTCGTCGTTCGCCACTGCACAATTTTTGCCATCAGCAGCATACACGCCTCACAGTATATAAATGCCTCCTTGCGCAATCTTGCCTTTCATGGCAAAGTTTTTGTTCGACGGTCCGACGATGTGTCCGCACGGACGGCACCTGCCCGCGGACCGCGCAAGGGAGATGGTCTTGAACACTGCATACGCCGACGCATACGGATTCCCGGTCGGTGAGCCGACGCCGATCCTGAGTTACAGCCCCGTGGTCCTCGACGTCCCGGACAGGCCCGTGCGACTGGAGATCAAGGTCACGGCGCCCGCGACGGGCACCGGGTTGCCGGTCATCGTGCTCTCCCACGGGCACGGTGGCGCGAACTTCCTGTCCTCGCTGCGCGGCTACGGCCCGCTCGTGGACTTCTGGGCCGCCCACGGCTTCGTCGTCATCCAGCCGACACACCTCGACTCCACCGTGCTCGGACTGCGCGAGCGGGCCCTGCCCGACGCGCCTCTCTTCTGGCGCGACCGCGCCCTCGACATGCACACCGTCCTGGACCGTCTGCCGGAGGTCCTCGGCGCCGTCCCCGACCTGCCGCAACGCGTCGACACCAGCAGGATCGCGGCGGTGGGTCACTCACTGGGCGGCCACACGGTGTCGCTGCTGATGGGCATGCGCGTCCTGGAGCCGCAGGACACCCGGGAGAAGGACCTGTCGGACCCACGGCTGACGGCAGGTGTCGTCATCGGAGCCCCCGGCATCGCCGACGAGCACTTCGGTTCGTGGGCCAGGGAGCACTACCCGTCGCTGCAGTACCCGGACTTCGCGACGATGACCGGCACCACGCTGGTCGTGGCCGGCGAGGAGGACCTGAACTCGAACTTCTCCAGCCGCCTCAGCTACCGGTGGGACGCCTACACCCACAGCCCGGGCGGCAACAAGACGCTGCTCATGATGGCGGGGGCCGGGCACCTGTTCGGCGGCATCTCCGGCTACGACGCGGCCGAGACCACGGATGAGAACCCGGCCCGCGTCGCCGCACTGCGCGCACTGATCCTGTCCTACCTGCGTTCCCAGCTCCTCGGCGACCGGTCCTGGGAAACGGCGGTCGGCATGCTGCCGTCCCTGCCGGTACCCGTCGCCACGGTGGAAGCCAAGTGAGTACGCGACGTCGCCCCCACCAGGGGCCGAAGAGGAGCAGTCCGTGAACATCGCCGTGCTGGGAACCGGCAAGGTCGGCTCGACGCTGGGCGCACGCCTGACCTCACGAGGTCACCGTGTGCTCTACGGATCCCGAACACCCAGGGGAGCAGACCGGCTCGACCACCGCAGCGCCGTCGCCTCCTGCGACCTCGTCATCACGGCCCTGCCCGGCGACGACGTGCTCGGTGTCCTGGAGGAGATCGGGGACGAGGCCCTGGGCGACAAGATCCTGCTCGACCCCTCGGCGACGATCACCCCGCAGATCGCCACAGGGCACACCGGCGACGGGGTGGCCGTCCGGGTCCAGGAACGGTTCCCGCGCACACGCGTGGTGAAGACCCTCAACACGATGAACTTCGCCATCATGGTCGACCCGCTCGCATCGGTCCCCGCGGCCAGCGTCTTCGTCAGCGGTGACGACATCGCGGCGAAGAAGGCGGTCACCGGCCTGCTCGGCGACCTGGGCTGGCCCGATACCGGCATCATCGACCTGGGCGGCATCGGCACGGCCACCGCGACCGAACAAGCCGGCTCGCTGTACTTCGCCACGGTGCGCGCCCTGGGCGACGCGAGGTTCAGCCTCACGGTGTCACGATGACGGGGACACCGCCGGATCGCGGACCAGTGCCGCAACGGTGCTTGCCCTGCGGTGCATGAGCGGTTCGTGCACCGGTTCATTCGGGAGGAACTGTGCCGGTCGGCGCCGGCCCGCATGCGGGGTTCGATCGCTCCGTTGCAGCGCAAGAACGGCTGGACGCCGGCGCAGGAGGCCGGCCATGGCGGGCCGGATCGCATCCACCGGCTGCTGAACCGGATCGAGTGGGACGCCGATAAGGCCCTGGGCGACGTACGCGACCACGTGGTCGAGCACCTCGCAGACGAGGGAGACGATGGCGGCGGCCTGGATAGAACCCGCTTGCGGAGGAGTTCGCATCCTGCGCGGCCGAACATCTGGCGCTTCAGCACCTTGACGCGGGGTGACGGCGTCGAGGTCGCGCATGAGGTGCTGAGCGAAGTGGCGGAGGCTGGGCAGTCCGGTGGTCGAGCTGGCCGCTTCGATCCATCCGGGGAGTCGCTCGCCTTGCAGCTGGGTGAGCACGTGGGCGAAGGAACTCACGCGGGCGAAGGAACGCACGTGCCCGGTGAGCGCTGTCAGTTCGTGGCAGTCGGCCAAGGGCGACTTCGAGCTGGAGCCGGTCGCCTTCCGACAGTACGTCGGGGTGGATGAGATCCAGCGCGTGACGGCGCGAGCCGATGGCGGCCGGGGGCCGAGCGGGAGGCAGGCCCACTGGCAGCCGGCGCGATCCACGTACAGGATCGCGTTCATGATCTCGCGCAGGTCGTGCCGGGGCGGCCGCCCGAAGTCCAGGACCCGGCCCCGGCGCTCGAAGCGTCGGGCGGACAGCACCGGCTCGATCAACTCCCAGCGGGCTCGGACAGATCACCTGGACACGTATGACGTTCCGTCATGACCCGGACATACCTCCGCCCGGGGGCATGCGCCCAGGCGTGCATTCCGCTGCGTTGAAGCGCGGTACAGACCCGGACGTCCAGGCATGAGACAGGCACAGGCAGACCTTGACTCCATCCGTCACACCATCAACCTCACCAAGCAGAACCGCCTCCGCGGACTCGCCGGCAACGCACCGAAAGGCAGAACGAAATAGCCTGAGGGCCGCACTCAAGAGGAAAACGACCTTTCAGAACCCATCTTCGAACCGGTAAGAGACCCGACCGAAAAACAGAGCAACGGGGCAACGGGGCAGGGGGACGGACAGCTCTGTCGTGGGGACGAGGTTCGTGACGGTTCCTGTGAGCCCTCGCCGTATCTCAGCCGTGTCTCAGGAGGAATAGCCGCGCTGTTCTGCCGACGGCAGAACAGCGGCCGATCCGGGCTCGACGATCGCTACGGTCCGGTCCCATGACGACGATTGCGACACGCACGGTCGAGTATCCGGCGGACGGTTTGACGATGATCGGACACCTCGCGCTCCCGGCGGGTGTCGACCGCCGGCCCGCGGTGCTGCTCGGACCAGAAGGCACGGGGCTCAGTGACGTCGAGCGGCGCCGGGCCGATGCTCTCGCCGAGCTGGGATATGTGGCACTGGCCTTCGACCTTCACGGCGGGCGCTATCTGGGCGACCCCGAGGAGATGCTGGCCCGTTGCCTGCCACTGCTCGCTGATCCCGACCGGATGAGGGGCATCGGTCATGCGGCGCTCGACGTGTTGCGCACCGAACCGCGGACCGACCCCGACCGGATCGCCGCCGTCGGCTACGGCACCGGGGGCGCCGTCGGACTGGAACTCGGGCGCGACGGCGTCAGCCTGCGCGCGATCGGGACCGTCAACGCGCTGACCACGGGCCGACCGGGCGAGGCGGCGCGCATTCGCTGCCCGGTGTGGGCCGGCGTCGGGTCGGAAGACCCGATCATGCCGCCCGCGCAACGGAACGCGTTCACCGCTGAGATGCAGGCCGCGGGCGTCGACTGGCGCCTCGTGGTCTACGGCGGTGCCTTGCACGCCTTTCACCACCCGCCGGTCGACCACCCGACGGTCCCAGGCGTCGGCTACCACCCACAGCACGCGCAGCGAGCCTGGCACGACGTCGTCGACCTGCTCGCCGAGTGCCTGCCCGTGACGGAGAATGCGGGGACATGATCCAGGCGAACATGCCGGCGTCGGGCTCGGTCGGCGTCATGCACCGACCCGGCCGAGCGCGAGGCGGCCCTGAACGGCGCGATGGACGGCATCGCCACGTCCATCGCGGTCCCGCGCCCGCCGGCTCCGTGACGCCTCAAGCGGCTCCGTGACCCCTCAAGCGGCTCCGTGACGCCTCAAGCGGCATGGACGGTTTCAGCAGGTCGTGGGCGCCGTCCATCCCGAGACCCGACGGGCTGACCGTCGGGGCATCGGGGCATCGGGGACCGGGCCCGACCCCTCGGGACGCCGCACCCCGACGTGGCACATCTGCGCCATGATCCGGCCGCCTGCCCCGTGCACCTCCGCCACCACGTTCTTCCAGCCCGCCGGGGCGTCCTCGCCGTGGAACAGCGGCGTCCGGTCCCTGTCCCCCGCCGAGTCGTGACCGACGTACGTTCCCTCGGTGACGATCAGTCCGACCCCGCCGGCCGCCCGGCGTGCGCAGTACCGCGCCACGTCGGCACCGGGGACGCCGCCCGGTGAGGAGTCGCGCGTCATCGACGCCATGACGATCCGGTTCGGGACGGTGAGCCCGCGCAGGGTGAGCCGGGTGAACGGACGGGACGGGATCCGAGCCGCGCGGTCGGCGGCGGCGCTGCCGGCAGGCATGTGGATGCTCCTCTTGGTCGAGGCGGGGAGTGTGGGTACTGGACACGTCGATCTGCCGCATCCCGCTTCCGACAGCCGGTGCCGCAGGGCTTGCGTGCCTGCGGGACTTGCAAACCACCGAGTGCGGAGGAACCCGCGCCGGTACGCATTCGCCGACCTGACGCCGCAAGCGGCGCCGATCCGGCCGGGCAGCGGGCCGTCGCTCCGCCGGCCCCGTCGTCAGCTCCTGCTCAACCGCCGCATGATGGCCTCCAGCAGTTCGTCCAGCGCCGCCTCGCGCATCCGGCCCTTCGGCCGGGCCAGCCCCACCCGGCTCGGTGAGACCCCGCGGACCGGACGGAACACCACGTCCGGGTGGGAGTGGAAACGGGCCGTCGAGGCCGGGGCCAGCGCCACGCAGCCGGCGGCCACCGCTCCGAGCCACTCGTCGGGCCGGTCGGTGACGGCACCGACCCGGACAGGGTGTCCTTCCCGCTCCTCCCCCGCCAGCCAGTGCTCCCGCCAGGCCCCGGTCTCGGCTGCGGCCGCGACGAACGGCTCGTCCCACAACTCCCGGAACTCCGCCGTCCCGCTGTTCGCCAGCGGATGCCGAGCCGGCAGCAGCACCCCACGCTCCTCGACGAACAACTCCCGCACGTTCCAGCCTTCCTGCCCCGGAAACGGCAGACGCACCACTGCCGCATCCACCTCCCCCCGGGCCAGGCCGGCGCTCGGATCCGACCAGTCGGACTGACGCAGCTCCACCCGCCACTCCGGCCGTGTCCGGCGGAACCCGGCGATGACCTCGTGGACGGCACCCACGGCGCCCGCGTCCAGGAAACCCAGGCGCAGCACCCGCGCCGCCCGGCCGGTCGCCCGCACCGCCGCGTCCCAGCCGTCCAGCAGCGCTGGTACCCGCGCGGCGAGTTCCCGACCGGCCTCGGTCAGCGCCGTCCCGGACCGCGAACGCGCGAAGAGCGGCACCCCGAGACCGTCCTCCAAGCGCCGGATCTGCTTGGTCAGCGCGGGCTGGGAGACGAACAGCCTTTGTGCCGCCCCGGTCAGGCTGCCCTCCTCCGCCACTGCGGCGAAGTACCTGAGCAGGCGCGTGTCCACGTCCATGCCACCAGGTTATAGAGACAGGTATTGGACGGTGCCGAAGTGCCTGCGGACTCTGGAGGCATGACCGGTACCCAGCTCGCATTCGTCGTCGTCACCTTGTCCACCGCCGCTGTCAACGCCGCTGTCGCTGCCGCCGACCTCGCCGGGGCGCGCTTCGTGCTGGCCAACTCGGCGCAAGTGGGTGTGCCCCGGTCCTGGCTGCCCCGGCTGGCCGCCCTCAAGCTGGCCGGGGCGGCGGGCCTCCTCCTCGGCCTCCTCGACGCGGCGCTGCGCCCTCTCGGGATCGCCGCGGCCTGCGGTCTCGTGCTGCTCTACCTGGGCGCGCTCGTCTTCCATCTGCGCGCCCGTGTGCTCCACAACCTCGCGTTTCCCGGCTTCTGCCTCGCCACCGCCGTCGCCTCGTCGGTCCTGGCCGTGTCCTCCTGACGGCGGCGCCGCTCGACGTCGTCCACGTCGTCCTCGGGAATGACCGGCACACACCGTGTACTGCCTGCCCTGGGCGGGAATCTCGATCCACCCGTTCGGGTGTTGCGCCGGCACTCCGCTGCACTGGACAGTCGTCACACGGGGGCACATGCTCGGACAGCGGTTCAGCACAGGACGATCGGACACTGTTCTCGCCTCCGGAGAAGGGTCGCGCCCGTGAAGTTCAGCTACGCCATGCTCCCCGACTACCCGCTCACCGAGTCCTTGGAGTCCATCCGGCTCGCCGACGAACTGGGCTTCTACGCCTGTTACGCCGCCGACGAGACCTGGCACAAGGATCTGTGGCTGCTGTTCGCCGCCGCGGCCGGGCAGACCAGCCGCATCAGACTGGGCCCGAGCGTGTCCCCCGTGACCCTGCGCGAGCCGACGCTGATCGCGCAGGCCCTCGCCACGCTCGACGAACTGACCGGGGGACGCGCCGAAGGCGTCCTGTCCAGCGGCAACTTCGGCCTTCTCGCCCAGTACCGCATCGACTGGGCCCGCACCAAGCCCCTGTCCCGTGTCAGGGAGGCGCTGTACGTGATGCGCACCTTCCTCGACGAGGGCGCCATCACGCACGACGGCGAGTTCTTCTCCTACGACGGCCTGTTCACCTTCGCCCGCCCGGTGCAGGAGCGCCTGCCGCTCAAGCTCGGCGCGATGCGCGGCCCGAAATCCTTCGAGGCGGCCGGCGAGCTGTCGGACGGCTGTCACCACGCGCTGAGCTACACCCATGAGGCGTACGACTACGCCGTGCGGCACATCCGGGCGGGCGCGGAACGCGCGGGCAGGGACTGGCGGACGCTGGACATCGGGGCCTGGGTGGTCCTGGCGACCGGTCCGGACTCCGCGGTCGCCAAGGAGGCCGCGCGCAGCATGGTCGGCATCTACGCCTCGTCCATGCCGGAGGAGCAACTGCGCCGCAACGGCGTGGACCCGGCGGAGCTGGCCCCGGTCGTCGAGGCGATCGGCGCGGGTGACCTGGCCAGGGGTATCGAGCTGACCTCCCCGGAGGTGGCCGAGCGGCTGTCCGTGTCGGGCACGCCCGAGGAATGCCTGGAGAAGATCCGCCGGGACATCGCGCCCAGTGGTGTCAACCACATGATCTGCGCCATCACGGACCGCGCGCTGGTCGAAGCGTTCACGGGTCGTGACCTGAAGGACGCGGCGGACGTGAACACGCAGCTACGCCTGATCAGCGAGCGGATCATGCCGGCGTTCGCCTGACTCCGTGCCGGGCCGGGGGTCCGGCGGCGGTCGGGCGGGCGCAAAGAGCGGAACGTATGCCATCGCCGCCACCGACGGCGCGCTCCCCGTCCTGCGGGCGGCTTCCGGCGCCGTGCGGTCGAGGACGAAGCCCGGTTCGACAAGGACGGCGGGTTCGATGGCGAGGCGGTCGGGCGGGCTTCCGTCGAGACGGCCGGCCGCGATGCGCAGGCAGGTGTCCTCAGGGGGTCCTGGGCTGCGCTGCGTGTCGTACTTCTTCCGGTCCCGGTGCTGGTGAGGGCGACCCTGTAGCCGCCGCGGTCCGCGGATTCGACGACGCCCTCGTGTTCCGGCAGACGCAGGGCCTGGCGGACCGGTGAGCGGGAGACCTTCAGGAGTTCGGCCAAGGACCGTTCGGCGAGCCGGGTCCCCTTGGCCAGGCCGCTGGTGCCGATGTGGCCGGCGGTGCGGTCCGCGGTCCGGCGGATGAGCGGGGTGACGGCCGCTTCCGCGTCGGTGGCCTTCTTCCGCGTTGCGGGCGGGGTCATGGCGTTGCCTCCCCGGCAGGGGCAGGGGCAGGGGCAGGGGCAGGGGCAGGGGCAG
>NZ_JABTYA010000008.1:0-2295 GCF_013302945.1 Streptomyces sp. 8P21H-1
CACGGCCACCATCGCACCACCGGCGGGCAGCTCCTGCATCAGCCGGGCCCGGGCGGCCACCAGCGTGCAGGCGTCCTCCAGCGAGAACACCCCCGCCACGTGCGCGGCCGCGATCTCTCCCACGGAGTGGCCCGCCACCTGGTCGGGCCGGAGGCCCCAGGACTCGACGAGCCGGTACAGCGCCACCTCGACGGCGAACAGGGCCGGCTGGGTGTACCCGGTGGTGTCCAGCAGGGCGGCGTCGTCGGTGCCCTCCGCGGCGAACAGCACCTCGCGCAGGGAACGGTCGCGGCCGACGTCCAGGCGGGCCAGCACCGCGTCCAGCGCGTCGGCGAACACCGGGAAGCGGCCGTACAGTTCGCGCCCCATCGCGGCGCGCTGCGAGCCCTGGCCGGAGAACAGCACCGCGAGGGTGCGGTGGGCGGCCCGGCCGCGGGCGACCTCGGCCGGCGCGCCACCGGGTGCGGCGAGCAGGACGGCACGGTGGTCGAAGAGGGCGCGGCCGGTGGCGAGGGAGAAGCCCACGTCGAGCGGGTCGGCGCCGGTGAGCGCGGTGACGCCCGCCGCCTGGGCGTCCAGGGCCTCGTCGGACTTCGCGGACACCGGCCACGGCACGACGGAGGGGGTGGCCTCCGGTTCGGCGGCGGTCACCGGCGCGTCGGCCTCGGGGGCCTGCTCGATGATGGTGTGCGCGTTGGTGCCGCTGATGCCGAAGGACGAGATGCCCGCGCGCCAGGGGCGCCCGGTCTCGGGCCAGGCGGACTCCTCGGTGAGCAGCCTGATCGCCCCGGCCTCCCAGTCGACGTGCGTCGACGGCCGGTCCACGTGGAGCGTGCGGGGCAGCACGCCGTGCCGCATCGCCATGACGGTCTTGATGATGCCGGCGACACCGGCGGCGGCCTGGGTGTGGCCGATGTTCGACTTGATGGAGCCGAGCAGCAGCGGCCGGTCCTCGGGCCGGTCCTGCCCGTACGTCGCCAGCAGGGCCTGCGCCTCGATCGGGTCGCCGAGCGGGGTGCCGGTGCCGTGGCCCTCGACCGCGTCGATGTCGGCGGTCGTGAGTCCGGCGCTCGCCAGGGCCTGGCGGATGACACGCTGCTGGGAGGGTCCGTTGGGGGCGGTCAGGCCGTTGGAGGCACCGTCCTGGTTGATGGCGGAGCCCCGGACCACGGCCAGGACCTCGTGGCCGTTGCGGCGGGCGTCCGACAGGCGCTCCACGACGATCAGGCCGACGCCCTCGGACCAGCCGGTGCCGTCGGCGGCGTCCGCGTACGCCTTGCAGCGGCCGTCGGTCGCCAGGCCGTTCTGCAGGGTGAACCCGGAGAACGCGGACGGCGTGCTCATCATGGTGATGCCGCCCGCGACGGCCAGGTCGCACTCGCCGGCGCGCAGCGCCTGCATCGCCCAGTGCAGGGCGACCAGGGAGGAGGAGCAGGCGGTGTCGACGGTGACCGCCGGGCCCTCCAGGCCGAAGGTGTAGGCCAGCCGGCCGGAGACGACGCTCGCGGCGAGACCGGTGCCGGCGTGGCCCTCCAGGTCCTCGCGGGAGTTCATGACGAGGGTGGAGTAGTCCTGGCCGTTGGTGCCGACGAACACGCCGGTGCGGCTGCCGCGCAGCCCGTCGGCGTCGATGCCGGAGCGCTCGAACGCCTCCCAGGTGGTCTCCAGGAGGAGCCGCTGCTGCGGGTCCATGGCCAGGGCCTCACGCGGGGAGATCCCGAAGAAGGACGCGTCGAACTCGGCGGCCCCGTCGAGGAACCCGCCGCGCAGGGTGGCGCTGCGGCCGCGGCCGTCGGCGCCGCCGGACATCAGGGTGGCGAGGTCCCAGCCGCGGTCCTCGGGGAACGCCTGGATGCCGTCGCGGCCCTCGCTGAGCATCTCCCACAGGTCCTGCGGGGAGCGGACTCCGCCGGGCAGCCGGCAGGCCATGCCGACGATGACGACCGGGTCCTCGGCCAGGGCGGCGGCGGCCGGACCGGCGCCGCGGGTGTCCTGCTCGCCCAGCAGCTCGGCGACGAGGTGCTCGGCGAGGGCCTGGGAGGTCGGGTAGTCGTACACCGTGGTGGCCGGCATCCGCAGTCCGGTGGCGACGGCCAGCCGGTTGGGCAGCTCGATCGCGGTGAGCGAGTCGAAGCCGAGGTCGCGGAAGTTCCGGTCGGGGGCGACGGCCTCCGGGCCGGGGTGGCCGAGGACGGCCGCCGCGTGGGTGCGCACCAGGTCCGTGAGGAGCCCGGTCCGCTCGTCGGCGGGCAGGTCGCGCAGCCGCGCGGCCAGGCCGGACGCGGCGGTCCGGGT
>NZ_JABTYA010000069.1:0-972 GCF_013302945.1 Streptomyces sp. 8P21H-1
TCACCGCCCCGGCCACCGGCCGCGGTCCTGGCGGCCAGGTCGCCCCCGGCGATCCGGCGGGCGGTCCGCGCCACCCGGCGCAGCCTCCGGTTCGGAAACTCGGCGGCGAGCGCCGACAGCGGTACGACGACCGCCAGCGCCGCCAGGGAGTACTTCCACATGTGCCGGTCCAGCGCCCGCCGGGTGAGCAGGTCGGAGGTCATGTCGGTGCTCACCGCCACGGGAGCGCCACGGAGGGTCCCAACGGCCCACATCGAGGGGTGGTCGCCGGGGCTGTCGCCGTCGTACCAGGTGGCGGAGCCGACCGCCCTGCCTTGCCGGTACCGGAGGCGGTGCAGGAGTTCGTCGGGCATCTCCCCGGGCGAGACGACCAGACCGTCGGGCGGGACGCCGTCCCGCTGGTAGTCCTCCACGGCGTTGGACAACTGGGTCAGGGCCTTGGCCGCACCGTCGTTCATCGACCGTTCCAGGGTGCTGCGGTGGACCAGCAGCCCGACGGTCACCGCGGTGGCACAGCACGCCACGGTGACGAGCAGCGCGATCTTCCAGCGCAGCGAACGCCAGTGCGGCAGCGCGCGTCCCACGTCAGCGCCGCAGCTTGTAGCCGAAGCCGCGGACGGTCTTGATCCGCTCGGCCCCGATCTTCTTCCGCAGGCGCTGCACGCACAGGTCGACCACGCGGCTGTCGCCGTCCCAGCCGTAGTCCCACACGTCGCGCAGCAGGGTCTGCCGGTCCAGCACGATGCCCGGGTTCGCGGCGAACTCCAGCAGCAGCCGCAGTTCGGTGGGGGCCAGCGCGACCGGTTCACCGGCCCGGAACACCTCCAGGCCGCCCGTGTCGATGGCCAGGTCGCCGAAGACGAGGCGAGCGTGCCGGTCGCGGCCGGGCCTCCCCGACCGGTCCGGCTGGTCCGGCTGGTCCGACAGGCCCGGACGATCGGCCACGGGCCCGGCTGCCGTGCCGGGGGCCGG
>NZ_JABTYA010000069.1:1014-6855 GCF_013302945.1 Streptomyces sp. 8P21H-1
GCCGGAGACAACATCCAGGGCGTCGCCGCGCGCTGACATCATCAGGACGGGATCCACGCTGGTCTCCCGGATCCGGCGGCACAGCCCGATGCCGTCGAGGCCGGGCAGCATCACGTCCAGCAGCAGCAGGTCGTGCCGGCCCTCCCGGAACAGTTCGAGTCCGGTCAGGCCGTCGGCGGCAGCGGTGACACGGTAGCCGTAGCGCTCCAGCGCCATCGTGACGGATCTGCGGATCACCGCGTCGTCCTCGACGAGCAGGATCGTCACCGGCGCGGGCGCGGGCGCGCCCCCGTCTGCTGCTGAAGCGGGCATCTTTTCCGTCCGGAGGTAGGGTCGAGGGCTCTCCCACCCTGCCGGAACCGTGCCTCCGCCCAGGCTCAACCGTGTATCAGCCGAGTATCGGCGATCTTTCGGCGGGATCGCGGGCTACGAGGTCCGGGAAGCAACAGACGAAAGCCTCGAGCGTGTAGCCCTGATCCAGCAGGTCACCCGGGCCTGCCTCGACCATACACTCGGCGTCGGGGATGACGACTGGTCGGCAGCGCAGGAGTCCCTGTCGGAGGGCATCGATCCCTTGGATCGAATCGAATCCGAGTGAAGCCGCCCCCGACCCCCGAAGGGAGTGCCTTGACCCAGTACGCCATCCGTGTGGTTCAGTCCGGGATGACGTGCCCGAGCCCATGAGAGGCGAGCGGGTCGCGGAACGGCTTCCAGATGGTGGGGTCGGCCAGGTTCGTGAAGAGCCCGGTGCAGGTGTTCGTGTCGCCGGTCACGAGCCCGTACACGACCGTTCCGCCGGAGGCCTTCGTATCGAACAACGGTCCCCCGCTGTCCCCGGGGCCGACCCGGGATCCGGCGGTGCCTGCGCAGATGAACTTGCTGTCCCAGACACCGTTCTCCGTGTCGAACTTGGTGACGGGCAACTTCACTTCGTGCATACGGGACGGCTTGTTCGGATCGTCGAGATCGGTACGTCCCCAACCGGCGGCGCGTACGAGACGCCCCGGCCGTAGCTGCGTTCCCAGCGGTGGCAGGGCCGCGCGAGGCCGGCCGGCCGGGCTGTCGAGCACGATGACCCCCAGGTCCGTGTTGGTCGCGGTGTCGAAGCCGGGGTGGCTGTAGACGGAGAAGCGGCCGCCGGTCACCACTGTTCCGCCGGGCGTGCTCGAGTCGGTCCGCCCCAGGACCAGCCGGATCTTGACCATGCCCTGCTCGGCGAACCTGGCGCAGTGCGCCGCCGTGACGACAACGCGGCTGTGGACGAGTGCTCCGCCGCAGTAATGCGACCAGGTCCCGTCGTCGCCCTGTTGCTCGATCTGCACGACGAAGGGCCGCTCGCCGTCCGGTACCGGCGCGCCACCGACGATCGCCGAGGCGACGGGTGCCATGGGGAACACGGTTCCCAACGCGCAGACACCTGCGAGGGAGGTGCCCGCCCATCGGCTCACTGACTTGCGCAAGGTGGACTCACTTCCGTTGTCCTTGACCACCCGCACGACCTCGCCCGGTCCCTCACCCGCCCCACCCCCCTCGCCCCCGTCTCCGCCCGACGACACCGGTCCCCGCCCCGTCCCAGTAGCGGACCGGAACGAGCGAGCGGGTGCAGTGCGCCGTCCGGTCGGTGTCCCCGGGTAGTTTCGTGGTGTTCGGGCCAAGGACGAAGCGTGCGACTGCCGCGGGTGCGACCAGGGCGACGGCCGTGGCGACGAGTACGACCGATGAACGGCGGGCGGACACGATGTCCTCCCTTCCGTGGTCGGTCACATGTTTTCGGCGCCGGTTCTGATCGCTTCGCGGATACGGGGATAGGTACCGCAGCGGCAGACGTTGCGGATGGCGTCCAGGTCGGCCTCGGTGATCGCGCGGCCTTCCTCCTTGACGCGGCGGACCAGGGCGACGGCGGTCATGATCTGGCCGGGCTGGCAGTAGCCGCACTGGGCCACGTCCTGCGCCAGCCACGCCTCCTGCATCGGGTGCAGGTCGGCGCCCACGGTGGCGGGCAGACCCTCGATGGTGGTGATCTCGTCGGAAGGCCGCAGCGCGCTCACGGGGATGGCGCACGGGTTGGCCGCCCTGCCGTTGAGGTGGCTGGTGCAGGCCTTGCAGACGTTGATGCCGCAGCCGTACTTCGGGCCGGTGACACCGAGGATGTCGCGCAGCACCCACAGCAGCCGCTCGTCGTCGGCGGCGTCGACGGTGACCTGTTCGCCGTTGAGGCGGAACGTGTGTTCGGGCACGGGAACTCCCAGCTGGTTCGGCGGGCGTCAGCGGACGTGGTCCAGGCCGTCGGTGGGTGATGCGGGGATGGGCGGGACGGTGGGTTTCGGGGAGAAGGACAGGGTGGCGTGGTTGATGGGGAAGACCGTGGGCATGACTCCGGTGGCGCGGCCGTACGCACAGGCGACCGCGGCCATGGACGCGGCCACGCCGAGCTCTCCGGCGCCGCCGGGTTCGCCGGTGGTGGCCGGCATGATGACGATCTTCAGCTCGGGCGGTGTGTTCCACTGCCGGGTGTAGAAGTAGTTGTCCCAGCTGGCCTCCAGGAAGTGCCCGTCGCGCAGGTGCAGGCTGGAGGTCAGGGCCAGCGCGATGCCGTCCATGAGGCAGCCCGTCATCTGCGCCTCCACACCGCGCGGGTTGACGGCCAGGCCGACGTCGACGGCGATGACCGCTTTGGTGACACGGGGGCCGGCCACACCGTCGCGGATGGGGCGGCCGACCGTCTGCGGGCGGCAGTCGAGTTCCACCAGCACTGCGCTGACGGCGTGGTACTCGGAGTGGAAAGCGATGCCCTGTGCCATGCCGGCGGGCAGGTCGCGGCCCCAGTCGCCGACCTCGGCGACCTTGTCCAGCACCGCGCGGGAGCGGTCCTCGCGCAGGAAGTCGTGCCGCAACCGGTAGGGGTCCTCGCCCATCCTGGCGGCGAGCTGGTCGATGAGGAGTTCCCGGGCGCAGGTGACGTCGGGCGAGTAGACGTTGCGCATGCTGCCGGTGTTGAAGCCCTTGTCGGTTTCGCTCAGGAGCCGGCTGTTGGCACCGAAGTCGTAGGGCATCGACTGGGAGAGCTGGAAGAACGTCTGGGAGAATCCGATGTCTCCCACCGGAAGTCTCGCGGCCAGGGCCGTGAAGATCTCTCCCAGGCCGTGGCCGAGGTCGGTGGAGACGCTGGTGTGCCGTTGTGTGTAGCTGAGGACCGTGTTGCCGAGGTAGGCGATACGCGCTCGGGAGGTCGCCATGGGGTGCGTGCGGCCCTGGCGGGCGTCGTCGGCACGGTGCCACATGAGTTTGACCGGCTTTCCGATCTTCTGCGAGATCTCGACGGCCTCCAGCGCGGCGTCGAAGAAGAGTTTGCGGCCGAAGGAGCCGCCTCCCTCGGCGACATGGACGGTCACTGAACGCAGGGGCAGGCCGAGTTCGGCGGCGATGGCTTCTTTTGCGACGATCGGCGCTTTCAGGCTGGACCAGATCTCGGCGCGGTCGGGGCGCACGTCGGCTATGGCGCAGTTCGGTTCCAGCGCGCTGTTGCTGCGGAAGTGGAACGTGAACCTGCCTTCCACACGGGGCGTCAGCGGCGGCGGTCCGAGGGGCAGTTCGGCCGCGTGCAGTTCCTCCAGTACGGACTGGTCGGACTTGCCTTCCGCGCTCCCGGGCTTCCAGAACACCTTCAGGGCCCGTACGGCATCGATGCACTGTCCGAACGTGGCCGCCCGCACCGCCACCCCGGTCGATATCACCGCGACGTCGCTGACACCGGGCATGGCGCGGATCGCCTGCAGATCGGACACCGATCCGGCCTTGCCGTTGATCGTCGGCGGACGGCACACCATGGTCGGCATGGCGTCGGGGACGTCCAGGTCCAGGGTGAACTTCTTGCGTCCGGTGACCGCGGCGAGGGCGTCGATGCGGCTGTGCGGTCGTCCGACGACACTGAACTCGTCACGCGGTTTGAGATCCACGACCATCCGCTCGGTCCGCATGCTCGCGGCCGTGCGGGACAGGACCGCGATATCGGCTGTGCGGTCGCCGGGGCCGGTGACGACTCCCGCCGTGAGGGTCAGCCCGGTGACCGGGACGCCCCATCGGCTCGCCGCCGCCTGCAGCAGCCGGCCGCGGGCGACGGCGGCGGCGACCCGGATCGGGAGGTAGGTGGAGAACGTCGTGTTCGATCCGCCGGTGAGCTGGTTGAAGAGCAGCTCCACCCGTGCGTCGGCCAGAGTGACGTGGACGCGTTCCAGGGGCACACCGAGTTCCTCGGCGATCAGCATGGCGCTCGATGTGGTGATGCCCTGTCCCACTTCGGCACGCGGCAGTGCGAAGGACACGGTGCCGTCCTCGTTCACCTCGACGGTGATCAGGCCTGATGTCGGCAGGGCCGCCGCCGTCATCACGTCGTTGAGATCGACGAGTTCCGTGATCTCCGGTGAGGGGATGTCCGCCCGCGCCCGGGACGCGGGCACGAGCTCGGCCGCGGCCATGAGCGTGGGTGCTGCCAGCACGTATCCGAGGAACCGGCGTCTTGCGAGGGGCGACGGGCCGGTTTCCGGCCGGGCCGGGTGATCGGCGTCCGTCACCGGCGGCCTCCCCCACCGCTGTCGCCGACTCGGCGGAAGGCTGTCCGTGGACCGGCGCCGGGGCCGGGGCCGGGATGCGCTCGTGTCGTTCCGTCACTGCGCGGTGTCGTCATCGTTCCGTCTCACGTTCGTGGTCGGCGGGAGTTCACCTGTCGGGTGCGGTCGCCACGGGCGGCCGGACCGGGCTTCCGGGCGTTCGCGTGTCGGCGACGGGGGGACACCTCGGTGGGGCGTCCCCCGCGCCGGGGACGTGGGAGGCGGCTCAGGAGGGACGGTTGGTGTCGGGGATCTCCAGGTGGATGCCGCGTCCTTCGGAGAGGAAGAGCAGGACGAACTTGCGGATGGCCTCCTCCACGGTCCATGCCGCCTCGGGGACCAGCGGCAGGGGAATGAGTCCTTCGCGGAAGGCCACCAGCAGCGGCCAGGCGGCGCCGATCAGCGGCTGCCAGAAGGGTTCCCTGTCCAGTCCGATCAGGTCGCCGGTCCGGTCGCCGAGCGTGTACCTGCCGAAGGCGTTGATCAGGGGCCGGGTGAGGCCGGCGTCGAGTTCGGCGACGATGTCGAGGAGAACGTCGGTCAGTTCCTCGCCTTCGGGCGTGGCGGCGAGGACGGGGTCGAGGACCTGCCGGGACTGTGCCTCGGCCTCGGCCCAGGTGGCGGGTATGTACTCGTCCAGGACGCCGAGCATGTGGGCGGTGACCTGCCACACGTGCAGGAACCCGTCCGCCTCGGCGGCGCTCACCGGCACCCTCCACTCCGTCAGCTTGCGCATGACGAACGTGGACAGGCTGTGCCAGGTGACCATGATGTCCGCCTGGCTGATGGGGACCGTCTGGCCGCCGCTGGTCCGGGACCAGTCCGGGGACCGGGGCAGCAGGTGCCGTACGGCGGCGTGCACCAGGCGGGTCTTCACCGCGGTCACGATCATCCCGCCCTGAGGCCGGTAGGCGTCCAGGTCTCCGACGTCGTACCCGAGCTGGGCGGTCTTGGCGATGCGGTCCTTCATGTCCGCGCCGCCCTTGGAGTAGTAGACGGCGCGTGCCTCGCGGGGGATCGCGGTGCTCATCAGGCCGCTGCCGAGCCCGTACAGGGCGCCTGTGTAGATGCCCTTCTTCTTGGTGAACCGGGCTGCGGCCGCAAGCTTGTCCCGGTCCGCCCAGGAGGGCAGGCGGCGTGCGCCGTCCATGAAGTCGCGTAAGTCGGCGGGCAGACCGGTCGGCAGCGGCTGGTCGTTGCGGGTCCACGTGCGCAGCGCCTCGTTCACCCTGGG
>NZ_JABTYA010000069.1:6918-8106 GCF_013302945.1 Streptomyces sp. 8P21H-1
GGCACCCAGTGCTCCCGTCGCGCCCAGCGCTCCACCCATGATCAACATTTTGCGTCTGCTGAGTTCGTCCATTGCTCGGAACTCCTTCTTGAGTCCTGCCGTGGCTCACCGTGGTGTGAGAGGGCTGTGGTGTGTTCTTCCTGCGAGGGCCGGGCCCGGGCGGCCGTGTTTCCGTCAGTGCGGGCGGTTGGTCTCGGGGATCTCGATGTGCGTCCCCCGCCCCTTGGTGAGGTAGAACAGGATGTACTGCCGGACGGCTTCGTCGATCGTCCAGGCCAGCGGCGGCACCATCGGCAGCGGGATGAGCTTCTCGCGGAAGGCGACCAGCTTCGGCCAGGCGGTCGCGATCGCCTTCTCCCAGAACGGCTCGTGCGGGATGCCGTCCCAGTCGGCGACCTGGTCCCCGACGAGGTAGCGGGCGAGCGCGTTGACGAGAGGACGGTCGATGCCGCCGGGGCTGGTCTGCTCGGCGAGCTGGCGCAGCAGGATGTCGGTCAGTTCGACACCCTCGCGTGTGGAGGCGAGGACGGGGTCGAGGACCTGGTCGGACTGTTTGTCGGCCTCGGCCCAGGTGGCGGGTATGTACTCGTCCCGGATGCCGAGCATATGGGCGGTGACCTGCCACACGTGCAGGTAGCCCACCGATTCGGCCGGCGTGATGGGGACCTTCCATTCCAGCATCTTGCGCATGGCGTAGGTGGGCAGACTGTGCCAGGTGACCAGCATGTCCGCCTGGCTGATGGGGATCGTCTGGCCGCCGCTGGTCCGGGACCAGTCCGGGGACCGGGGCAGCAGGTGCCGTACGGCGGCGTGCACCAGGCGGGTCTTGACGGCCTGCACGATCACGTCACCATCGGGCCGGTAGGCGTTGAGGTCTCCGACGGCGAAGCCCAGCAGGCTCGTCTTGGCGACGCGGTCCTCCATGTCGGCGCCGCCCTTGGAGTAGTAGACCGAGCGCGCCTCGCGGGGGATGGCGGTGCTGAGCATGCCGCCTCCCACTCCGTTGAGCAGGTTGAGGTAGAGGCCCCTGGACTCGTTGAACCCGGCCGCGGTCTCCAGCTTGTCCCGGTCCGCCCAGGAGGGCAGCTGGCGTGCGCCGTCCATGAAGTCGCGTAGATCGGCGGGTAAACCGGTCGGCAGCGGCTGATCGTTGCGGGTCCACGTGCGCAGCGCCTCGTTCACCCTGGG
>NZ_JABTYA010000069.1:8191-25066 GCF_013302945.1 Streptomyces sp. 8P21H-1
CGCACTCAGCGCTCCGAACGCTCCCAGAGTCCCGCTCGCGAACAACATCCTGCGCCTGCTGAGTCCGTCCATCGCTCCGAACTCCTCCTTGAGTCCTGTAGCACCACTGCCCGTGTTGATACGATGAAACGCATTGTGCTTCTGTGTTTCATCAGGGGAGCACAAGTGCGCTGCGAGCGCCAGAGGCTTCACCGAATCAGGGAGGCACATGTGGAACCCGTCCTGCCGGCTCTCGGAAGGCCGCCCGGCGTTCCGTCCGTACTGGAGATCGCGTTCACCGAGGCCGCCGAGGACTCCGGGCAGGACGACGAGATGTCGGCGCGGCTTCTCGATGCCGCTTACGAGCAGTTCTGCCGCATGGGGATCAAACGCTCGACCATGGCGGACGTGGCACGCCTGGCCGGTGTCTCCCGGATCACCGTCTACCGCCGCTTCGCCACCAAGGACCAGCTGGTGGAGCATGTCGTACGGCGGGAGTTCCAGCGGTACTTCGACCGTTTCATCGTGGACATCCAGGACGCCGCGACCGTCGCCGACCGGGTCGTCCTGGGGTTTGTGAGCTCGCTCCGGGCCATCCGCCACAACCGTCTCATCGGCGGCCTTCTGAACGTCGAGCCGGACGCCGTCGTGCCGTCCATGACCGGTGACGGGGGCCGCACGCTGGGTGTGGTGCAGCGGTTCGTCGCCTCCCGGCTGCGCCGGGAACAGTGCGCGGGCCACATCGGCGCCCATGTGGAGGTGGGTCTGGTGGCCGAGATGATGGTGCGTGTGTCCGCGTCGTTCCTGGTCATCCCCAGTCATGTCGTCGACCTCGACGACGAGGAGCGGATGCGCGCGGTGGCCCGGCAGTTCCTCGTCCCGATGCTCGATCCGCCGCACGTGCCTCACCTGTAGCGCTCGTCCTCGGCCACCATGGCCACCAGGGACGCGGGGGGCTCGAACCGCGGTCCGTAGCGCTCGGTCAGTTCTCCGGCGCGGGTGACGAAGCCGCCGGGCCCTCCGGGACAGCCGTTGACGTACTGCAGGACGCCGCCGGTCCACGGAGGGAAGCCGATGCCCGGGAGGGAGCCGATGTTGGTGTCGGGCACCGACCGCAGCACGCCTTCGTCGAGGCACCGGACGGCTTCCAGCACCTCGGCGAAGAGCATCCGTTCCTTCATGTCCGCGAAGGGGATCTCACGTCCCGGCACGGCGAAGTGCTCGTGCGGTCCTGCCCACAGACCGGTGCGCCGGCCGTCGGTGTAGTCGTAGAACCCGGCGCCCGAGGGACGTCCGCCGCGCCCGAACTCGTCGATCATGCGGTCCACGACCGGTTCCGACCCGTGCGGATGCCACCCCCCTCCCTCGGCCAGTACCGCGGCCCTGGTCTCCTGACGGATCCTGCGCGGCAGGATGACGGCCTTCGCCACGGTGTGCTCGCCGGTCCTCTCCCCGGCGATGATCTCCACCAAGGGCACCTTGTCGACGGGAGGGGGAAGAAGTGCAGGCCGATGAAGCCGGCCGGACGTCCGACGCCCCCGGCCAGGCCGGTGACGGGCAGGGGGAGGTGTTGGTCCCCAGCACGGCGTCCGGCGCCACCACGTCCTGGATCTCACGGAAGACCCGCTGCCTGCGGGAGCTTGAGCTCCGGGTCCTCGAAGACGGCCTCGATCACCGGATCGCAGCCGTCGAGGTCCGCGGGGTCGGCGGTCGGCGGTCGGCATGATCCGTGCCAGGACCTCGTCGGCCTTCTCCTGCGGGAGCCGGCCGTGCGCCACGGCTGTGGCGAGGAGCTGCTCGGAGTAGCCCTTGCCCTTCTTCGCCACCTCGTAGGAAACGTCCTTGAGGACCACGGGCATGCCGCTGCGGGCACAGGAGTACGCGATCCCGGCACCCATCATGCCGGCGCCCAGGACACCCACCCGGTGCGCGGTGTGGGGCGGGTGGCCCCCGGGGCGGCTACCGCCGGACCGGATGTGCCGACGGTGCACGTGGGGGGCGTGACGGGTGTGACGGCAACAAGTAAGAGTCCTTATTGGCTGTGCGTCAATAGGACAATGATGAGATCAAGGGCAGGAAAAACAACGATGGTTGGCGGCAACTCTGCATGCCGGAACTCCGCCGAAGAGCTCTTTCCGCTTCATGTATTGACTCAAAGCCAAGAACGGTTCACGGTGGGGACCGCCAGGAACCAGCGCATGTGATGGAGGGAGCCCGCCGTGCCGGCAGAGCAGTTGTACGCGTCCGTCGAGGGGCTGACGATCCCCGCGCTGCTGCGTCGCAACGCCCAGCAGTTCGCCGGGCTCCCGGCGCTGACCACCGGCATCGGGCCGGACGCCGGGACCCTGTCGTGGTCGCAGTTGCGTGCGGAGGTGGCGGCCCTCGCCCGCGGGCTCACGCTCCTGGGACTGGAAAAGGGCGACCGCATGCTCATCGCGATGTCCAAGCGGGCCGAGCACTGGATCACCGACCTGGCCGCGGTCCACATCGGCGCCCTGGCGTGCAGCACGTACGACACCCTGAGCAGCGAGCAGATCGCAGCCGTGGCCCGGCACAGCGCAGCCGTCGTCCTCGTCCTGCAGGGCAAACAGCAGATGGACCGCTGGCAGCCGGTCCTGGACGACCTGCCGAACCTGCGCGCCGTCGTCGTTCTCGACTGGGAGGCCGCCCCCGCCGGTGATCCGCGTTTCGTCAGCTACGCCGCCGTACGCGGCGCGCTGCCGCCCGACGACGCCGCCTTCGAGACGCTCACCGATGCCGTCACCCCCGATCAGCCGCTGGCCCTGGTGTACACGTCGGGCACGACCGGTGAGCCCAAGGGCGTGGTGCTCTCGCACCGCAACGTGATCCATGAGTCCCTGATGCAGGACCATCTCGTCCCCGTCCCGCAGCATCCCAGGTCGCTCGCGTATCTGCCGATGGCGCACATCGCCGAGCGGGTGCTCGGCATCTACCTGCCGATCTGCAACGCGGGCCACGTCACGATATGCCCGGAGCCCGACCAGCTCCTGTCCGCGCTGCTCACCGTGCGCCCTCAGGGCTTTTTCGGAGTTCCCCGGGTGTGGGAGAAGCTCGCGGCCGGCCTGCAGACGAAGCTGGCCACGCTTTCCGGACAGCAGAGGGCCGCGGTGGCCCAGGCCCGGAAGATCGCGCTGGAGGTGTATCGGCTTCGCTCCGACGGACAGGACATCCCCGCGCGGCTCGCGGAACCGCTGGCGCAGCTCGACGAGCAGGTGATGCGGCCCCTGCGGGCGGCCGTCGGGCTCGACGACTGCCACAGGGCCTTCAGCGGCGCGGCACCGATTCCTGTCGGCGTGCTGGAGTTCCTGGCGAGCGTGGGCCTGCCGGTGTACGAGGTGTGGGGGCTGAGCGAGACCACCGGCGCGGCGACGGTCAGCACACCGGAGGTCTTCGCGCCCGGTTCGGTGGGCCGTCCCGGGCCGGGCATCGAGGTGAAGGAGGCCGACGACGGCGAGCTCCTCGTCCGCGGCCCTGTCGTGTTCACCGGCTACCTGCAGGACGACGGCCGCATCGAGAGCGCGACGGACACCGAGGGCTGGCTGCCCACGGGTGACGTCGGAACGGTCGACTCACGCGGGCTGGTCACCATCACCGATCGCAAGAAAGAGATCATCATCACCGACGCCGGCAAGAACATCGCCCCGACCAGGATCGAATCGCTGCTGCGCGCGCATCCGCTGATCGCTCACGCCGTCGCGATCGGCGACCGGCGGCGCTACGTCACCGCGCTCCTGGTACTGGACGCGGAGACGGCGCCGCTGTGGGCAAAGGCGAAGGGGATCACCGAGTCCGATCCGGTGGCGCTGATCGGCAACCCCGTGGTGTCGGCGGCTCTGGACGGGGCGGTCGCCGAGGCGAACGCGGTGCTCTCCAGGGCGGAACAGGTGAAGAAGTACCGTGTCCTGGCAGGTCCCTGGACCGCCGAGACCGGTGAACTGACGCCCAAACTGAGCCTGCGCCGCCGTGCCGTCGACGAACTGCACGCCGCCGTGATCGAGTCGATGTACACGTAGGGCACTCGTCCGCGACACAGGTCACCCGCCTGGGACACAGGTCACCCGCCTGGGACCACGAAAGGAACATGAGCCCATGGGCGTTCAGCGCGAGGTCCAGCGACGCCGGATGGAGCCCGACGCCCGGCGCGCCGAGATTCTCGGCGTCGCACGCAGGCTGTTCGGGGCCGGCGGCTACACCACGGTGTCCCTCTCGGACATCGCCGCCGAGGCCGGTGTGGCGCGTGCGCTGGTCAGCCACTACTTCGGCAGCAAGCGGCAGCTCTATCTGGAGGTCGTCCGCCAGATGATGGTCGTCCCGGCCTCCGTCTCCGAGCGGCTCCCGCCCACCACGGCCGAGGAACGGGTGTCGATCTGCGTCGACCGGTGGCTCGAGGTCGTGGAGCGCAACCAGGAGATGTGGCTGTCCGCGATCGGCCTGGAGGCCCTGGGCAACGATCCGGAGATCGACCAGATCATGCTCGAAGCCGACGAGATCGCCACCGACCGGGTGCTGGAAGCGGCGATGCTGGCGGACATCACCCAGGGCCGGCAGAAGCTCCGGGCGATGATCCGCGCCCACAGCGGCATGCTGAAGGCCGCCTCCCGCGAATGGCTGGTACGCGGCACCCTCAGCCGCAGCGACCTGCACGTGATGCTGACACGCACCGTGCTCCACCTGGTCGACACGGTCTTCCCCGCCCTGCAGGACGAGTGAGAACACCTTCAGTGCCCTTGCCGACGAAAGAGAGCGTCATGCCCCGAGTCCTGTCGGACGAACGCCGCGATCTGGCCAGGACGGTCGCCGGCTTCTGCCGCCGCGAGTGCGGAACGAAGGAACAGCGCGACAAGCTGACCGCCAACGGCCAGGAGCAGCACAACCAGAAGCTGTACGAGAAGATGGCCGCCCTGGGCTGGCTGGGCATCGCGATCCCGCCGGAGCACGGAGGCGTGGGCCAGGGGATGGCGGACCTGTGCCTGTTCCTGCAGGAGACCTCCTACGGGCTGGCGCCCATCAGCGGATTCGGGACCACCGTCATCGCGGCCGCGGCATACGAGAAGTTCGGCACCGAGGAGCAGAAGCGCACCGTGCTCGGCGGTGTGGTCAACGGCCGCGTCGAAGCCGTCTCGATGTCGGAGCCCGGCGCCGGCTCCGATGTGGGCGCCCTGACCTGCCGCGCCGAACCCGTGGCCGGCGGCTACGTCGTCAACGGGCAGAAGACCTGGTGCTCCAACGCGCACTTCGCCGACCACATCCTGCTCATCGCCCGTACGGAACAGGGTGGGTCCAAGCACCACGGCCTCACCCAGTTCATGGTGGCGAGCGATGCCGACGGCCTGCAGATCAGAGGCATCGACACCATGGGAGGCAAGGACGTCAACGACCTGTACTTCACCGACTGCTTCGTCCCCGACTCCGCGGTCGTCGGTACGCCCGGACAAGGATGGACCCAGCTCATGGCGGGGCTGAACCTCGAACGCATGATCCTGGCCGCCCTGATGCTGGGAACCGCGCGACGGGCGTTCGACGACACCCTCACCTACGTACGCCGGCGCGAACAGTTCGGCAGGCCCATCGGGTCCTTCCAGGCGCTCAAGCACCGGATCGCGGACACGGCCACCGAACTCGAGTGCGCCCAACTGCTGCTCGATGACGTGGCCGCCACCATCGATGCCGAACCCGGCCGCGTGTTCGCACGCGAAGCGTCCATGGCCAAGCTCAAATGCACCGAACTCGCCAAGCACGTGACTCTGGAGGGCATGCAGATGATGGGCGGCTACGGATACGCCACGGAGTACGGCATGGAAGCCCTGCTGCGGTCAACTCTCATCTCCACCGTGTACGGCGGAACGAGCGAGATCCAGCGGGAGATCATCGGCAAGACCTACGGGCTGTAGGGGACGACGAGCCGACCACACGATTCCGTGACGCGTTCGGCGTGGAACACCCCATCGTCCAGGGCGGCACGCGGTGGGTGGGACGGGCGGAACTTGTCGCCGCGGTCGCCGACGCGGGCGCACCCGGCTTCCTGACGGCTCTCCCCCAGTCGACGCCGGAAGCATTCGTCAAGGAGATCACGCGCTGCCGGGAGAGGACCGACAGGCACTTCGGCAACCACGAACTCGCCACCGCACTGATCTTCCAGCCGCTGCGCGACACCGCTCGGGTGGCGAGCGGCTCCGTCAGCCGCAAGGCCGTCGACCTGCTCCACGACGGCGGCGGCGCCATAGTGTTCTCCGTACGCCAAGGTCCAGCAGGGCAAGGGCAAGGGCAAGGGCAAGCCGGTGCGCATTCCGCCGGCCGGCAATCCGGCTCCGGACCGAGCTGGAAGGAGGCATCCGATGAAGGACCGGGAGGACGACGAGTACTGCCTCTACGTCAACGGAGGCGAGGGCTCGGACCTCTGGAGCCTGCTGGCGGACTGGTCCGACAGCGAGGACGAACAGGAGCGGCTGCGGCACATTCCGCGTTTCTCCCGGCTGATCCGCCGCTGGCAGCCGCTCGGCTTCATCAAGGTGTTCCGGCCGGACGAATGGCCGGCCGGCCACACCGGTGAGGAGATCTGCGAGCAGGAGTTGGACGAACTCCTCGCGGATCCCGGCAGTTGGACATACATCGAGGAGCCGACCCGCTGGACCTGCGTGGCCTCCGGCGACCGCGACATCCAGGAGCTCGAAGAAGGCATGTGCGACCAGGAGTCGGTGATCACCGCCTCCTGAGACAGGGAGCCCCGGCCGAAGGAATCGGCCGGGGCTCCCGTGTCCGATCAACGGCCCCGTGGCCGCCGTGCGTCTGCGGGGCCCGCTGACTGTCCAGGATGTGCCTGCTACAGATCGAACTCCAGGTGCTCGATGTCCGTGAACCGGACCTCCTCCAGGCTCCCGGCGCGGCGGCCACCGTCCTGGAAGTAGACCTCTTTGAGCGCTTCAGCGGCGATCTCCTGGAGTCGGGTGTCGCCGGCACCTTGCTCCTGGGCCTCGAAGAGGCGGGCCGCGTACTGTGGGGGCAGGGCGACGGTCAGGTGCCGGATGCGGTCCTGGTCGGTGGAGCCGATGGGTGCGGTGTAGCCGAGCCGGGCGCGGGTGTCGATGACGATGCCGCCCGTGCTCGCCGCCTTCGCCCGGGCCTTGGCCCGGATCTGCGGTTGCCAGCGCTTCTTCACCTCGCGCTCCAGACGCGCGGCGAGGTCCGGGCGGGGCTTTTTGATCTGGTCCTTCACGTACCGTTCGACGGTGCGCCGGGAGATGCGCAGCAGCTGGGCGACCGCCTTGGTACCGCCCAGTCGCCTGACCAGGTACCGCATCTGCGGGCCCGCGTTCTTGGGCGCCGGGCGGGTGAAGGCCTTCTGCACCGCGGCGTCCAGGCCGTCCCCGATCAGGCTCATCGTGGTCCCCTCCTACTCTCCGTTGTCGGCATCGGTGACGGTGCCGTCCTTGATGTACCGGGCCAGGTTGAGCTCCGGCGCGTCGAACCGCTCCCGGACCTCCTCGCCCCACAGGACGTCCTGGGTGCCCTCGTGCTTGACCAGGCCGGGGTTGATGCCGAGCTTGAAGCCGCCGGGCAGCGGCTTGCCCTCACGGTAGGGCAGGAAGTCCAGCGGGCTGGTGCCGTTGGCGGCGTAGACGACGCAGTCGGACAGGATCGCGATCGGGTACTGCCCGGTGAAGGCGGCGTGCTTGACGATCTTGCGGTGCAGGTTGATGCGGGTGCGGGAGATGACCGCCGCGCGGATGTCGGGCCGCCAGGTGGGGCGGGACAGGGCGCGCCACGGCTCGCCGGGCCGCCAGCCCTCGCCGCGGGGCCGCTCGCGGAGCTTGCCCAGGCCGCCCTTGACCGTCGCCTTGATCGCCGTGGTGACGATCGCGAGCTGCGGGTCGCGGGCCTTGTAGCCGTCCATCGCCGCGAGGAAGCCGGCCGGGGCGAGATCGGCGCCCACACCGAGGTCGGCCATCGTGGCGAGGTAGGCATCGCGCAGCCGCTGGTACCAGCCGTCCAGGTAGCGGCCGTTCTCGTAGCGCACCCACGCCTCCAGCGGCGCGACGCCGTAGCCGAGCTCCACCGCGTAGGCGACGGTGGGCGTCGCGTACCAGGCCGGACCCGTCGGACGCTCGCCCTTCGGCGTGAACGGGGAAGGCAGCAGGCTGCCGTCCAGCTCCACCCACTCCTTGCCGACCTTCACCCGGGACAGGTCGACGTGGGAGAGGTCGACCAGCCACGAGCCGGGCAGCTTCGGGTCGAACGCCGGGTTGGTGACGTGCGTCGGCTCACCGAGGCCGACGACCAGGCCGTTGGCGCCGGCGGCGAAGGCCATGTTCACGTCGATGCCGACCAGGTGCCGCAGGGTGCACTCGGCATCGGTCATCGGCCGCGCCCAGTCGTACGCCTCCTCGAACAGCTTCTCCGCCGGGCCGCGGACGTGGAAGCGCGGCAGATCCTTGAGCAGCGGGTGCCCGTCCGGTGCCTCGCACGGTGCACAGTCCACCGCCTCCTTACCGAGCGAGCCGGGGTTGTGCTCGGAGTGCCGCTTGCCGTCGGCGTCCGGCCCGGAGGCCCGGGTCGGCGGGTGCAGCGCGGTCATCAGCTCCAGGCCCGTCACCGCGGTGGAGCCACGCGGCGTCATCACGCGGGAGGCGTACACGCCCAGGACGCGGGCGAGCTCCGCCGGTGGGAGCTGCCCGGCCTCACCCCAGTGCCGGGTGTCCAGCGCGTTCCATGAGGGGATGCACAGCTGCACGCAGGCCCGCTCCGAACCGGTCGCCGGACGGTAGATCCGCGCCCACGGCCCGAACCCGCGCTTGGTCAGCTTCCACTGCGCGCGCACCAGCTGCTTGATGACCTTGTGGCCCTCCGGCAGGCGCCCGGCGAGCCGCTCCTCCTCCGTGAGCGTCACGGGAAGGCCGTAGCGCTCCAGGGCGGTTTCGGTGAGCACGAGCAGCGGATCGGCGTCCTTGCCGGACCCGGACAGCTTCGGCTGACCGAGCCCGGCCTCCTTGAGGGTCCAGTCGACCAGGGACGGCAGGGACTTGGCGGGCACGTCCAGGACCAGGCCGCCGGCGCAGTACGCCAGCACCTTCCCGTCCTCGACGTCGACGACCGCCAGCGGCCCGTTCTCGAACCGCGGGTCGGTGCCGTCCCCCGGGGTGTTGGCCGGGGCCGCCTTCCGCGCGCCGGAACGGCGCGACGCCGACGGCCTGGTGGTGCTCACCGGGCGGGGCGCGACATCCGGAGCAGCGGGGGCAGCAGGGGCAGCAGGGCGGAGTACGGTGTTCGCGGGCTCCGCAGCCGGGCCTGTGAGTGCGGTGCGGGCTTGGTCCGGTTCATCTGCCAATGGCGCAGGAGCGGCCGCAGCGGCAGTCGTCTCGGGGATCGCCGTGTCCTCAGGAGGCACCGGAGCGTTGGCGGGGTAGAGCTGGGCGAGTTGCTTGAGCATGCGGGCGTAGGCATCGCGCTCCGGCGGCCGTGGCTCGGTCTTGCCGGACTCCCAACCACTGACCGTCGCGCGCCGCACCTGCAGTGCAGTGGCCACCTCGTCCAGCGTCAGGCCATGTGCCTGGCGCAGCCGCCTGCGCTCTGCCGGGGGCGGTAGTGGGGAACGGGACGCAATGAGTGCGTCAACCGCGTCGAACAGCTCGGACATGCAGCACCTCCTGTCCCGCAACCCTAGCGTGAAGCGAACATTTCGCGTACCAAGCCCGTACGGATGGCGTTCACGTCTTGATCTCATGTGGCGGGGCAGCGGTCAGGGCTGGCAAGAGCTCGTCAAGAATCCGGCAGTGGTCGTTGCTTGGTCAGCCCCTGGCCTGGCAGCGCAGAGACCGGAACCGGGCGAGGCTCACGCAGTTGACCAGGACGCTTCGATGCTGGCGGGTGAAAGTCGCACCGCGTCTGCAGCAGCGTCTCCTCAACTGACGTCGCACCATCGGGGACTGGGCTGGTACTCCAGTCAGAAATCGTTGCCTGAGCTGGCTGGATTCGTTGTTCGGGCATGGTGGGGATGGACGAAGCCGGCCTGTGAGCTGAGGAGTTGGAGTCGGTGTTCGCGCAGGTGGCGGGCCGGTCCTCAAGGGTGGATCTGCGGTGGCGGATGCGGGACTACGTGCGTGGTCTGCCGGCGCCGGTGGAACGGGAAAACGGCTGGCAACTCGCTGAGCATGCTCGCCCACGCATTCCTGGCCGCAGTCGCAGCCCAGGCCACCGAAAGGGGGGCCGCACAAACGACTCCACCAGCACCCTCCGCTTCACGGTGGCAGAGATCCGCAGACTCCTGGACACTCTCTCGCCCCGCCCCGTTCCCCACCTCGGACCAGTCGTCCACTCCCTGAACTGGCCCCTCCGGTGCAGACAGCACCAGACCATCGCCCGCCGCTGCCACTACAGAAGAAGAACCTGCTCAGGCAACGATTTCCAACTGGAGTACTAGCGCAGTTCCTGTCCCGCCGCCCAGCCCGGAGCGTCGAGGTTGATGGGCGAGTCGCCGACGAACTGGGCGAGCTGCGTTTCCAGCTCGGCGAGTTCCGCGGCGCCCAGACGCGCTTCCCAGCGGGCCCGCACCTCGTCGAAGATCGCCGTGCCCTCGGTGAGCAGCCCGATCCCGTGATCGGTGATCCGGATGTTCTTGCGGCGGCTGTCGGCGGGGTCGGTCTCGGTGGTGACGTACCCGCGTTCGACGAGCGCGGCGATCGTCTTCGCCGCGGCCTGCTTGGTGACGGCGAGTCTGCGGGCCAGGTCCGAGGCGCTGTCGGCGCCGGCCCGGATGGCCCGGATCGCGTACTCGTGCGACGGCCGGGCGTCGGGGTATCCCCGGGTCGCCAGCTCCCGGACCACTTCGTCCACCAGATTGCGGTAGCTACCCAGGAGCAGCAGGGCGAGATCGGCGCCGGATCGCGAGGACATGACCACAGTCTAGATCTTCCCCGACCTGGACAACCAGGTTGACCAACACTAAAGTCAACCTGATTGTCTATCTTGGGAGTCTCCGTATGACCAGCTCTTTCGTGACCGCCTCGCCCGCCGTGGCGGGCGTCACACACCACACCGCCGAGGTCAACGGCACCACGCTGCACTACGTCTCGGCGGGCGACAGCGGCTCCCCGATCCTGCTGGTGCACGGGTGGCCGGAGTCCTGGTGGGCCTTCCGCGACGTCATCCCGCTGCTCGCCGCCACCCACCGGGTCTTCGCCGTCGACCTGCGCGGCTTCGGCGACTCCGGCATCAACGGCGGCGACCACGACCTGGTCACCATGGCGGAGGACCTGCACCGGCTGGTCGCCCACCTCGGCGCCGGGCCCGTGCACGTGACCTGCCAGGACATCAGCGGCGGGCCGGTCTTCGCGTTCGCGGCCACGCACCCCGGCGACGTCCTCAGCTTCACCGGCGTCGAGACCACCCTTCCGGGATACGGCTGGGAGATGCTGGCCGACGTGAAGAACGGCGGCTCCTGGCACGTGGGATTCCTGGCCGCCCCGGGAATCGCGGAGCGGTTCCTGGCCGGCCGCGAGCGAGTGATGCTCGAGTGGGCCGTCTCGGCGATGACGACGGTGCCGGGCGCGGTCACCGGGGCCGACCTCGACGAGTTCGCCCGCACCTACGCGCGGCCGGGCGGCTGGCGCGGCACCGAGGAGCTCTACCGTTCCTCCCTGACCGGCGGCGACCGGATACGGGCACTGGCCCAGTCACGGCCGCTGACCGTTCCCGTGCTCGCCGTCGACGGCATCAACGCCCCCTTCACCCAGCGGACGATGCGCCAGGTCGCCGACGACGTCACCGCGCTCACCATCCCGGACGTCGGGCACTTCGTCGCGCAGGAGGCGCCCGCCGCCTTCGCCGCCGCGGTCGGCGACTTCGCCGACCGCGTCGACCGGAACCGCTGAACGGCCTGCCAGCCGCCGGCGTCTCCTCCGTACTGCGCCCACAGCTCGTGCGTCTGGGCGGCGACGGCGCGGGCGGCGTGGCGCTGTTCCGGCAGGGCCCGCTCGTTGTCGGCCACGCTGTCCAAGAGGTCGTGCAGCGCGGCGGTCAGTGTCACCATCGCGTCGTCGATCACCGGTTCGCCGATCCGGGCGTGAAAGGTGAGGTGGAGTCCGGCGAGCTGGGCGAGCCTGCCGGCTTCGCCGCGGCGCAGGTCGGCGCGGTAGGCGGCGATCAGCTCCGGTGTCCCTTGCCGTTGCCGGAGGCGACGCCCAGGTCGGCTTCGCGGGGTTCGCCGGGGCCGTTGACGACGCAGCCCATGACGGCCAGGCGCAGCGGAGAGGGGAAGCCGTCCAGAGCGGCGGTGACGCGTCCGGTGAGGGTGTGGACGTCGACCTGGGCGCGACCGCAGGAGGGACAGGAGACGATCTCCAGTTGGCGGGTGCGCAGCCCCAGGGACTGCAGGGTCCGCAGGCCGGCCTTGACCTCTTCGACGGTGGGTGCGGTCAGGGAGACGCGGATCGTGGCGCCGATGCCTTCGCTGAGCAGGATTGCGAAGGCGGCCACGGACTTGATGGTGCCCTGCGATGAAAGGCCGGCTTCCGGGACGCCCAGGTGCAGGGGTAGTCGCAGGCGGCGGCGAGGCGCCGGTAGGCGGCAACCACGGTCATGGGGTCGTGGTGGTTGACGGAGATCTTGAGGTCGGTGAAGCCGTGTTCTTCGAGCAGGGAGCATTCCCACAGCGCGGGCTCCACCAGGGCTTCGGGGGTGGCTTTGCCGTACTTGGCCGGCAGCCGCCGGTCCAGGCTGCCTGCGTTGACGCCGATACGGATCGGCACCCCGGCCGCAGCGGCCGCTTTGGCGATCTCCTCGACCTTGTCGTCGAAGGCTTTGATGTTGCCGGGGTCGACCCGCACGGCGGTGCAGCCGGCGTCCAGGGCTGCGAAGACGCAGCGGGGCTGGAAGTGGATGTCGGCGATGACGGGGATCTTCGACTTCGCGGCGATCGCGGGCAGGGCGTCGGCGTCGTCCTGCGAGGGCACCGCGACCCGCACGATTTCACGCTGCGGACAATGTTCAGGGTCGTTGGCGGGGCAGCCGGGTCCGCGGGTGCCCCAATCGGTGGTGTGGCCCTCGCCTGTGAGCCCGGCGAACCGGGCTCGCCAGGCGGACCCCCCGGTGCGCGGTGAGCGTGCGGTGGTAGCCCTCGCACGCGCTCTCCCTGGCTCTTCACCGGGCCCTTGAGGCAGCCGCCGGGGCGGCGTCCTCCGCCTCGGTCAATGGTGATGGTGGTGATCCACCACTGGGGTACGCAGCGGGCAGGCAGGATCCGCGGCGCCCCGGATGGCCGCCCGGCGCCCAAGAACCGCCGCCCTGCCACCCCTGTGACGTCGGCAGACCCACCACACGCCCTGCGGGCAACTGAAGACCACAAAAGAGGACATGGGAAAAATTCAGTCCGAATCCGCGGCGTCCGGCAAGACACCTCGCGGCGTTGCTGCACGGCCCGAGTGCACCTGTGCACGGGTCATGCGCCGCCCCGCGATGTGTCTCACCGGAGGTCGCGGCCCGGTCCGACACGATCCAGAAGAAACGTCTTATGCCAGCAGAGCGCCGAGGACCATACCGCCGATCAGGCCGACAGCGCTGACCACGAGGGCGGGCACGGCGAGTCGCTCATGCCGGACGGTCTTGGCGATGATGGCCAGGACCAGAGCGATCACACCGAAGACGATCGGAAAGAAAATCAATGAGAGCACGCCCAGCACCATCGCGATGATGCTCAGCGCGTTGTCGGTCGCCGTGCCCTTCGGCGCACCGTGGGGCTGCTGTCCGGTCAGGCGGTTGTCGTACTGCGTCGTCATCCGTCTCTCCTTCGAGTGATAACCCTCAGACCGGTCCCGGCGTGGACCGGCAACCCTACGGTTGCCCGCGATTCCCCTGCGAACACCGCGTTTCGAGATCGCCGTCGCCATGACCGGCATCCGCGTGAGACGACCGGTCCAGGCCGTGCGGAGGCTTGGCAGCGGAGGCGGGTGATCTTCCGATGGGGCGATGGCCTGTCCGTAGTGAGTGGTGCCGCTCGCCGTGGTGACGGACGGGACAGGATGGGTGCTCAGGTCCTCGAAGGTGGCCCCGTCCTGTGCTGGGGTGTGCGTCCGCGCACGCCCGCGGGCTGGGGCGGAAAGAACGATGTCCACGACCACGGAGGCGCATCACTCCGGCCTCAAGGGTGACACCTGCCTTTCGACATGGGTGTGACACGCTTCCCGGGCCTCATCGGTGAAGTGGGCGGACGGCGGAGAGGAACGCGCGGAAATCGCGTGTGAGTTGCACGACGTGGTGACACCCCCTCCGGGCGTCACCCGGAATCCGGCCCGCGCACGCCTGTTCGGCGGCGCCACAATTCGGCTCTCCTTCTTTGACGCCGGCGCGGCCCGTCAAGGACGGTGGCGCATGGTCACCGAAACCGCCGACGAGGCACCCGTGGCCGCTACAACCAGTGACGATCCCGGCGAATTCGGAGCCGTACCGTACCGCGCTCGGCCGAGCATTTCGGAATCACCGATCATTTCAAGACGGACCGATCCGGACTGACGAAGTCCAGCGGCATGCGCGCGGGCCTGTGGGTCACCAGGTCGGCCAGGATCTCCCCGATGCCGCTGGCATGTTTGAAACCGTGCGCATTGCAGCCCCCGGCAAGAATCAAACGCGGATCGCCTCCCGGTCTTCCGATGACGAACTGCCCGTCCGGTGTGGCGGTGAGCATGCACACCGACACCTGCGAGGGAATGGGTTCGAGCCCCGGCAAACAGCGTTCCAGTACCCTCGTGAGGTCGGCCCAGTCCTCGCTGACGGCACTCCGGTCGTCCGTGTCCGGGTCGATGGGGCGCGGCCTCCTCCCATGGGCCTCCAGGCCCAGCTTGACGCCGTACTCCTTCTCGCTGCCGTTGCCCCACAGGACCTCCCGCCCCGGAAGCTCACGCATGAACACGGGAAAGCGGTCCAGTTCGAACCGGTCGTCACCGGTGGCGGAGCGGAACCACGTGATCGGCATCCGCAGGGGGGTCAGCGCCATGCCCGGAACCAGCGAGGCGAGCCAGGAGCCGATGGTCATCACGGCCTGCCGCGCTCGTATCAGCCCTCCTCCGATCTCCAACTCGACGCCACCGGAGACCAGTTCGACGGAGTGCACCTGTGTGCCGGTGACGACCCGCGCCCCGGCTGAGCGGGCGAGCCCGGTCGCGGCGCGTACGGCTTCCTCGGGGCGCAGGATGCCGGCCGACGGCTCCCACACCGCGATGTCGCCGGGGCCGGTTCCCGCGTGCTGGCGGAAGCGTTCGCGCAGCTCCGGCGGAGCCAGTCGCTCCACGTGGATGCCATGCCGGCGCGCGGCGCGCAGCGTGCCGCCGACGACACGGCCGTCCTCGGGTCCGATCAGCAGCCCGCCGCGGTTCTCGAAGAGCGACGTGCCGGTCAGGCCGGCGAGTTCGTGCCACAGTTCCAGCGATCGCCGTGCCAGCGGCACGAGTTCCGGGTGTTCCAGGCAGGTGACGCGGAACATGCGTGACCCGCCGTGCGAGGCCCCCCAGGCATGACCCGGGTGGAACTGCTCGATGCCGAGGGCGTCAACGCCCCGGGAGGCGATCTGCCAGAGTGCGCAGGATCCCCACGCGCCCAGTCCGACCACCGCCACTTCCGCGTCCCAACTGCTCATGACCCTCCTGACGTCCGGGCGGTGCGGGCCACGGGCGAGAGCGGTCAGGTCGTTCCGGTGCGCCTCGGGCCCGAGGACCGCGGGAAAACGCACCGATGGTCGCCCAGCCCGCTGACACCGCCCTGACGACCTGCCAGGAGACTGACGCACAAAGTGTTTCCCAAAGGCCGTCAGTGGCGGATTTTCATGTGGTGACTCTTTCAACATGGCCACTTAGGATCATTGCAACACGGGTTCCGGCTTTGCTGGAGCGCCGCGTCGGTCACCTGACAGGTCCCGTTAGTTCAACAGGAAAGGAGACGGCAGCGGAGCCCGGTCTCATCCCCCACACAGAACCTTCTGCGAACCGGATTTCCGACAACATCGGGAGAAAGTTTGAAGTTCAGAGTTCTTGGATTGACGGAGCTGTACAACAGCGTCAACCAACGCAGGGTCCCCCTCAGCAGCCACAAGCAGCGCGCCTTGATGGGGGCACTCATCGTCAAGTGCGGCTCCACGGTTTCCGCCGAACAGTTGAGCGAGGAAGTCTGGGGTAATTCCAAACCTCGTAAGTCCGCCAACGCCCTCCAGGCCCAGATCTACCGGTTACGCCGGATGATGGATCCGCTCAAGGGCGGTGAGGCCGCCGCCCAGGAGTGTCTGATCACCGAGGAGTCCGGTTACGTCCTCAGGGCGGACCCCGAGCAGATAGACAGCGAAGTCTTCGTCCGCACCGTCGACCGGGCGCGTCACACCGCCGTCCAGGATCCGGTGCTCGCGGAGAAGCTGGTCCGCGGCGCGCTGAAGCTGTGGCGCGGCCCGGCCTTCCAGGGCAGCCGCGGCCCGCTCTGCACCGCCGGCGCGGCGATGCTGGAGGAGGCGAGGCTGAGCGCCCTGGAACTCCTCTACGACGTGTCGCTGCGCGCCAACATGCACGCGCACGTCATCGCCGAACTGGAAGAACTCACCAACAGCTATCCGCTGCGGGAACGTTTCTACGATCAGTTGATGGTCGCCCTCTACCGCTGCGGCCACCAGGCACAGGCACTGAGCGTCTACGAACGGGTCCGTCGCCGTCTGGCCGACGAACTCGGCGTCACACCGGTGCCCGCGCTCAGCAAACGGATGCAGCAGATACTGTCCCACTCCCCCGAACTGCTGGACGTGCACGCGGCGGGCGCCACCGGCCCTCAGCGGATCACCCTGCGCACCCAGCCGTCCTCCTCGGCCATCGCGCCCGCGCCCAGCACGGCGCCCCGGCCCGCGGGCGGCGTCCG
>NZ_JABTYA010000070.1:0-2276 GCF_013302945.1 Streptomyces sp. 8P21H-1
GCCCGGGCCGGCCGCGGGGTCAGCGCGCCCGGCGGGACAGCCAGGCGGCGGCGAGGGCGCCGGAGATGTTGTGCCAGACGGAGAAGACCGCGGCGGGGAGCGCGGCCAGCGGGCTGAAGTGGGCGGTGGCCAGTGAGGCGGCCAGCCCCGAGTTCTGCATACCGACCTCGAAGGCCATGGCGCGGCTCGCGGGTTCGCCCATCCGGCTGAGCCGTCCCGCGCCGTAGCCCAGGGCCAGGCCGAGGCCGTTGTGCAGCACGACGGCGACGAACACCAGCAGCGCGGCCGACTTGATGGCGTCGGCGCTGCCCGCCACGACCACGGTCACGATCACACCGATGGTCACGGCGGACAGCCAGGGCAGCGCCGGCAGGGCCCGCTCCACGAGGCGGCCCGCCAGGAGCCGTACGGCCAGGCCCGCGACGACCGGCAGCAGTACGGTCTTGAGGATGTCGGTGACCATGGAGTCGGCGTCGACGGGCAGGTACTCGCCCGCCAGCAGCAGGGTCAGCGGCGGAGTGACCAGCGGGGCCACGAGCGTGGAGACGGTGGCCACGGAGACGGACAGCGCGACGTCACCGCGGGCCAGGTACGTGACCACGTTGGAGGCGGTGCCGCTGGGGGCGCAGCCGACGAGGATGACGCCCGCCGCGAGCTGCGGGGGGAGCTGCAGCAGATGGGCGATGACCCAGCCCAGCCCCGGCATGATCACGTAGTGTGCGACCAGCCCGAGGGCCACCGCCCAGGGCCGTCGGACGACTCCGCGGAAGTCCTGCGGGGTCATCGTGATGCCCATGCAGAACATCACCACGCCCAGGAGGTACGGCACCGACTCGCCCCAGCCGCTGAAGCCGCCCGGGAGCAGCAGGCCGAGGGCGCCGGCGGCGAGGACGAGGGCGGGGAAGACGGTGACGGCGCGGCGCGCGGAGCGGTCGGCGGTGGCGCGGCTGGTGTCGGATTCGGGTCGTTCTGTACTCACTGTACGAGACAACGCCTGGTCAGGGCCGTGACGCAAGGCCGTCTCGCGATGTGATCACCGCCGCGGGAACGGCGCCTCACCGCGGAATGGAGAGGCGTGTGGGGCGCTCGGATGCGTGAGAACGGGTGTCGGGGCAAAGCTGTAGGTATGACTGCGACGCTCGGTGGCTTCGTCCTCGGTACCCCCGACCCTTCCGCGCTGGCCGACTTCTACCGGGCCCTGCTGGGCTGGCAGGAGGTCGACCGGGAGCCGGAGTGGGTCAGCCTGAGGGCCCCGGACGGGGAACGCCTCGCCCTCAGCTTCCAGCTGGAGGCCGATCACGCCGTCCCCACGTGGCCGCAGCGCCCCGGCACCCAGCAGATGCAGGCACACCTGGACCTGCAGGTCGACGATCTGGAGGCGGAGACCGAACGGGCCTGCGCCCTGGGCGCGACACTGGAGGAGTACCAGCCCCAGAAGGACGTACGGGTCCTCCGCGACCCGCACGGCCACCCGTTCTGCTTCTTCCTCCCGGGCGGCTGAACACCGTCGGCGCGGTCGCCGGACCGCGGGACCGCGGCCTGGAACCAGGTTGGTAACAGCTGTTACCATCCGGGTATGGCGAAGACACAACTGGGCGCACGCGTGGATCAGGACGTCGCGGAACTCGCGCGCAAGCGCGCCGCCGACCTCGGGCTGAGCATCGGGGACTACCTCGCCCGGCTCGTCCAGGACGACGCCGGGGGCCTGCGCGCCCACGCCGTGGAGGCCGCCGCGCGCTTCCTGGCCGACCACCAGGCGGTCTTCGACGAGGCCGAGGCGGAGGACGCCCGGCGGACGTCCGGGGGAGTGCGCGCGGCCTGATGGACCTGCACATCGACGTCGCCTGGATCCTGCAGGTCGCCGAGGCGGCCGGCGCGGACGACCCCGCGCCCGACGACTACGGCGTACCGGTCTCGGCGGTCGCGCGCCACCGGGCCGAGCTGTTCGAGCAGCCCGTCTACGACGGCCCCTACGCCAAGGCCGCCGCCCTGGTGCACACCCTGGGCCGGTGCCGCTGGCTGGAGCGCTCCAACCTGGCGGTGGCCGCGGCGACAGGAGTGATGTACCTCGACGCCGCGGGAATCTCCGTCAAGCCCGCCCGCGAGGACGCCGTCGCCCTCAAGGACCTGCTGCTCGACCCCGCCTGCACCGCCGGGAAGATCGCCGGGCTGCTGCGCACCTGGCCCACCACCACCTGACCTCCCGACGGGCCCGGCCCCGCCGGGGCCGGCCGTCGGCGGCCGGGAGCGGCCCGCCGACGGAAGGCGGCCGGGCG
>NZ_JABTYA010000071.1:0-2241 GCF_013302945.1 Streptomyces sp. 8P21H-1
GGGACGGGCCGGGAGCTGCGGCCGAGGACGGGCCGGGGGCCGCGGCCGGAGCGAGGTCCGTGTCGGGCAGGTTTGGCGAGGACCGCGCCGGGACCGGGGCCGGGGGCGGGCGGCGCTCCGGGGTGATGCCTGACGGGTAGAGGAGCAGATGGCCGGCCAGGATCGCGATCTCCAGGGCCGTCGCCTTCAGCAGGGTCGGGGAGAGCACGGCCGGCCCGGTGGGCAGCAGGCGCCGGCAGAGTGGAAGAAGGGGCGGCAACGCCCTCGTGAGCCTCATGGCCGACCTCCTGTCGGCGCACGGCGGGAGCCCCTCCGTCCCCCGTGTGCCCTCGTGGGAAGCCGGTGCGTGAGGACGGCGACGGTGCACGTGCTGTCGCCGGTGCGCCGTACCACCCCGTCGCGCGGCCGGCGGCGCGGAGGTGCGGTGATCCCGTAGCGGTCTCCCTCGCGCTCCTTCCGCCCGCGAGCCGTGTGTCGCGGTGTGCGGGATCGGCGCGCTGCGAACTTGTCCCACTGTGTGATTTCCCCCTCGGTCTCCACCGCGAAACAGCCGGCTGCGGGATGCTGGAGATAACGTTCGTTCACCAGCGGCAGATCTCTGCAGATCGGGTGCAGTCGGTTCATGGAGGCAGTGATGGGTGTGGCAGCCGGTCCGATCCGCGTGGTGGTGGCCAAACCGGGCCTCGACGGGCACGACCGCGGGGCGAAGGTGATCGCGCGGGCGCTGCGGGACGCGGGCATGGAGGTCATCTACACCGGTCTCCACCAGACACCCGAGCAGATCGTGGGTACGGCGATCCAGGAGGACGCCGACGCGATCGGTCTCTCCATCCTGTCGGGCGCGCACAACACGTTGTTCGCCGCGGTGATCGAGCTCCTGAAGGAGCGGGACGCGACGGACATCAAGGTGTTCGGGGGCGGGATCATCCCCGAGGCGGACATCGCGCCGCTCAAGGAGAAGGGTGTCGCCGAGATCTTCACGCCCGGGGCGACGACCACGTCGATCGTGGACTGGGTGCGGACGAACGTGCGGCAGCCGGCGTAAGGGTGCCGGGACGCCGGTGGTCCGGCGGGGCGCGCGGCTCCCCGCGCCCCCGGGCGGGGGCGCGGCCGGATCACGGGGCCGGGACCGTGAACTCAGCCTGCATGGTGGCTCGCAGGCGCAGTGTGGTCAGCAGGCGCTGGAAGGATTCCGCCCAGTAGCTTCCGGCGCCCGGGGCCGCGTCCTCCGGTTCGTCGGGGACGGCGGTCAGGGCTTCCAGGCGGACGGCCTCCGCCGGGTCCAGACAGCGTTCGGCCAGTCCCATGACGCCGCTGAAACTCCATGGATAACTCCCCGCGTCGCGCGCGATGTTCAGCGCGTCCACCACGGCCCGGCCCAGTGGGTCGGTCCAGGGCACCGTGCAGACCCCGAGCAGCTGGAACGCCTCGGACAGTCCGTGCACCGCTATGAACCCCGCCACCCATTCGGCCCGCTCCGCGGCCTCCAGCGTGCCGAGCAGCTTGGCCCGCTCGGCGAGGGACACCGCTCCGGGCCCGCCCGCCTCCGGCGCCGCCGGTGTCCCCAGCAGTGCTCTGGACCAGGAGGGGTCGCGCTGGCGTACCGCCGCCCGGCACCACGCGGCGTGCAGCTCGTCCCGCCAGTCGTCGGCCACGGGCAGCGCCACGATCTCCTCCGGCGTACGCCCCCCGAGCCGCCGCGACCAGGTGCCGAGCGGCGCCGCCTCCACCAGCTGGCCCAGCCACCAGGAACGTTCGCCCCGCCCGGTCGGGGCCTTGGGCACCACGCCGTCCCGCTCCATGCCGGCGTCGCACTCGTGTGGTGCCTCCACCACTATCGTCGGCGTGCTCCGCGTGTGGTCGATCGCGACGCAGGATCCCGCCCGCTGCGCCATCCGCCCGGCGAGCGCCGAGGCGGGCAGCGCGGACAGCAGCTCCGCCGCCGTGGCCCGCACGTTGCGGCTCCGGTCCGCCAGTGCCTGCTCCAGGAACGGCTCGTCCGCCCCGCACAGCCCCGTCCGCAGCGAGTCGAGGAACATCAGCCGGTCCTCGGCCCGCTCCGACGCCCACGTCGTGGCGAGCAGGTCCCGCGCGCCCGCCGCGTCCCTTGCCCGTACAGCGGACAGGAGGGCGACCCGCTCCGCGAACAGCCCCTCCTCCCACAACCGCCGGATCCGCTCCGGCTCCCCGGGGCCGGGCAGGGCCGCGCCGCCGCCCGGCGCCGACCGCAGTGCGAACCGC
>NZ_JABTYA010000072.1:0-138 GCF_013302945.1 Streptomyces sp. 8P21H-1
TTAGCTAAGTTCTCTCCTAAATGACATAATAAGGCTTACGTAGCTGCAAGATGACCTATTCCCCCTAACTTAGGTATTAAATGGCCTATAATTAGCCTAGCTAGATCCAAAATGGCTTAATAAGCATAGTTTGCTCTG
>NZ_JABTYA010000072.1:221-336 GCF_013302945.1 Streptomyces sp. 8P21H-1
GAAATGACATAATTAGCTCCAAAAAGGCATTCTTAGCCAATTTAGCCCGAAGAAGGGGACAAGAAGAGAAAAAGAGGAAAAATGAAAGGAAGGAAGAGGAAAAATGAGGAGAAGA
>NZ_JABTYA010000073.1:0-3189 GCF_013302945.1 Streptomyces sp. 8P21H-1
GGGCGCGGGCGACATCGTGCACCTGCGCCCGGCGGGCCCCACGGACGGCGGCTGACGGGCGGCGAGCGGGAGCCGGCGGCGAGCGGGAGCCGGGGACGAGCGGGAGCCGGAGGCGGGCGGGCCGGGGGACGAACGGGTCATGGGTGACGAACGGGCCCAGAGGGGTACGCGGGGTGTTCCTTACCCGTTCGTGCCGGTGGTGAGCAGGGGGCGCGCCCGGCCCGTACGACAGTGAGTGGTCCGCCGGACGTACGCGTACGGAGGGGTCCACGGGCCGTCCGGCCCCGGCAGTAGGGAGTGAGCCAGAGCACACCTGCCGTAGAGTTGAGGCCGGTCGGTACCTGACCGCGGCGAATCGGAAGGGCAGCAGGCGTGACGGTCGACGACAGCGGTTCGGGCACGGGCGGCCCCGCCTCCGGCGGTGAGCCGGGCCGTACGGCCGGGCCCGTCGCCGGCACGGATGCCGCGCGGGTCGACCGCGCCGAGGCGCATGCGCGCGTGGAGCGCGTGAAGGAAGAGGAACAGCACGCAGTGGACGCGCAGGACGGCCGGGTCCCGGCCGCTGACCGGACGGATCCGCGGGGCCGGACGGACGCGCAGGACAGCCGGACCGACCAGGACGCCGCAGAGTCCGACGGGGACCCGCTCGCGCTCCGGCTCGAACAGCTCATCCTCGGCGCCGAGCGGCGCTACACCCCCTTCCAGGCGGCCCGCAGCGCGGGTGTCTCCATGGAGCTGGCCTCCCGTTTCTGGCGGGCCATGGGTTTCGCCGACATCGGCCAGGCCAAGGCGCTCACGGAGGCGGACGTCCTGGCCCTGCGGCGGCTGGCCGGTCTCGTCGAGGCGGGGCTGCTCAGCGAGGCGATGGCGGTCCAGGTGGCGCGTTCCACCGGCCAGACCACGGCCAGGCTGGCCGAGTGGCAGATCGACTCCTTCCTGGAAGGGCTCACCGAGCCCCCGGAACCGGGCATGACGCGCACCGAGGTCACCTATCCCCTCATCGAGCTGCTGCTGCCCGAGCTGGAGGAGTTCCTGGTCTACGTCTGGCGGCGCCAGCTCGCCGCCGCGACCGGGCGTGTCGTGCAGGCCGCGGACGACGAGGAGATGGTGGACCGGCGGCTGGCCGTCGGCTTCGCCGACCTCGTCGGCTTCACGCGGCTGACCCGGCGGATGGAGGAGGAGGAGCTCGGCGAACTCGTCGAGGCCTTCGAGACCACCGCCGCCGACCTGGTCGCGGCGCACGGGGGACGGCTCATCAAGACCCTGGGTGACGAGGTGCTGTACGCGGCCGACGACGCGGGGATCGCCGCGGAGATCGCGCTGCGCCTGATCGAGACGATGGCCAACGACGAGACGATGCCCGAACTGCGGGTGGGCATCGCGTTCGGCACGGTCACCACGCGCATGGGCGACGTGTTCGGCACGACCGTGAACCTCGCGTCCCGGCTGACGTCGATAGCTCCCAAGGACGCGGTCCTGGTCGACGGGGCGTTCGCGGAGGAACTCATCCGAACGGGGGACGCGCCCGCCTCCGAGGCGGTCGCCGCGGAGGAGGCCATCGCGGCGGAGAAGGAGGGCGAGGAGCCGCCGGGGTACCGCTTCGGCCTCCAGCCGATGTGGCAGCGGGCGGTGCGGGGGCTGGGCGTGGTGGAACCCTGGCTGATGAGCCGGCGGGGTTGACGCTCCGCGTGTGCGGGGGCGGGGCTGCGCCCCGGGTGTGCGTGGTCGAGGGCGGTTCCAGGGCGCGGGTCGTGTGTGGTGGCTCGCGCAGTTCCCCGCGCCCCTGAAAGACGGGACTACTCCCCGGGCCAGTCCGGGCGGCGCTTCTCGTTGAAGGCCGCGACCCCTTCCGCCCGGTCTCCCGAGAACGCCACCGACCGCCATGCCGCGTCCTCGATCTCCAGCCCCGCCGGCAGGTCCAGCCCGTGTCCCAGCCGCAGTGCCCGCTTCGCCGCCCGGAGCCCCACCGGCGAGTTCCCGGCGATGCGCGAGGCGAGGGCCAGCGCCGACGCCCGGTCCTCCCCGTCGGCGACCAGCTCGTCCACCAGCCCCAGCTCCCGCGCCTCCGCGGCCTCCACCCGCCGCGCCGAGAAGATCAGCTCGGCCGCCCGCGCCGCACCGACCCGGCGCGGCAGCAGCTGCGTACCGCCGCCCCCGGGGATGACGCCGACCGACACCTCGGGCAGCCCCACCACGGCCGTGCCGTCCGCCACGATCAGGTCGCAGGCGAGCGCCAGCTCGAAACCGCCGCCGAGCGCGAACCCGTGCACGGCCGCGACGGTGGGCATCGGAAGCTCCAGCACCCCGGTGTACGCGGCCCGCGCCACCGGCCGCTGCCGGACCAGCTCGGCGTCCGTGAGCGAGTTGCGCTCCTTGAGGTCGGCGCCGACGCAGAAGGCCCGCTCGTGGGTCGAGGTCAGCACGACCGCGCGTACGTCCCGGTCGGCGGCCAGCGCCTCGCACGCGGCGGCGATCGAGCGGGCCATCGCGGACGACACGGCGTTCATGGCCCCGGGCCGGTCCAGGGAGAGCTCCGCGACGTACGGGGTGTGCTGCCGCACCGCCACGTACTCCCCGAACCGCCGCTCCGTACCCTGCTCGCCCTTCCCGCCCTGCTCCGCCATGGCCCTCTCCCGGTTAACGTGGGTTAACTTCCGGCCCGATCATTCCAGTCGGCCGCCTCCGGGGAAAGACCTCTCCCGGCTTCGACGTCTCAAAGTCGTACAAAACTACCTAACCTGGTGTGATGGGTGGTGACGATGTGCGGCTACGGGCCGTGGTGGCACTGGCACAGGGCATGGCGGCCGCGCACGTCCCGCAGGAGTCGTGGCGCGCGGCGGCGGACGGGGCCCGCCGGGCACTGGGCGGCAGCTTCGCCGCGCTGTCCGTGTGGGAGCGGGACCTGGGGCGGCTGCGCGTCCTGGTCAACACGGGGGAGCTGACCCGGGGCGAGGAGGAGTTCCCGGAGTGCGAGGCGTACCCCGTGCACCGGTTCCCCGAGATCACCGAGTTCCTGCACGAGCGCTGGGTGGGCGGGGGCGAGCCCAACGCCTGGGTCGAGACGGCGGAGGGGTCCGCCGCGGGGCGTGCCGGGTACTGCCACCAGAGAGTGGCCGCGCTGCGGCGGCGCGGGCGCGGCTGCTGCGTCGTCGCGCCGGTCGTCCTGCACGGGCGGGCCTGGGGCGAGCT
>NZ_JABTYA010000074.1:0-471 GCF_013302945.1 Streptomyces sp. 8P21H-1
GGGAGCGTCGTGGCCTGCCGCGCCGTTCCCCGCGCCCCTGAAAGGGCGCGTGCCTGACCGGGCGCGCTCCGGGACCGTGGCACCCAGGGCGGTAAGCCGGTGCGGGAGCGTCGTGGCCTGCCGCGCCGTTCCCCGCGCCCCTGAAAGGGCGCGTGCCTGACCGGGCGCGCTCCGGGACCGTGGCACCCAGGGCGGTAAGCCGGTGCGGGAGCGTCGTGGCCTGCCGCGCCGTTCCCCGCGCCCCTGACGGGGCGTCCCCGGGGGCGATGTCGCCCGTCCGCGCGTGCCCGCACCCTTGACCGGCAGAAATTTCCCGGATATCCGTGACTCCTTGGCAGTTTCCTTCATACTCGCCTCTCCAAGCCCCTCCACGGGCCCTTCGGGGTCCTCCTGGGAAGGAGCGCACGTGCATACCTCCAGACGTACGCTGCTCGCGGCGACCGCGGGCGCGGCGGCGGTCGTCGCCGGCGG
>NZ_JABTYA010000075.1:0-3097 GCF_013302945.1 Streptomyces sp. 8P21H-1
GACCCCGACCAGCCGCAGCCGCAGGAGCCCGACCAGGCCGGTTAGCGCTCGTCGAGCCGGACGGCCTGACGGCCCGCCGCTCGACGAGCGGCGGGCCGTCAGGCCGGACGCGCGGGATCAGCCCCGCGTCGCGGACCGGTGCTGCTTCTGGAACTCCGGCACGAACGCCTCGCAGAACGCCTTGAGGTCGTCCGGCTTGCGGCTGGTGATGAGCGTGGCGGGCTGCGCGTCGCAGACCGACACCTGCTCGTCGACCCAGGTGCCGCCCGCGTTGGTGATGTCCGTACGCAGGCTCGGCCACGAGGTGAGCGTGCGGCCGCGGACCACGTCGGCCTCGATGAGCGTCCACGGGGCGTGACAGATCGCGGCGACCGGACGGCCCTGCTCGAAGAAGTCACGGACGAACGAGACGGCTTCCCCGTTCATGCGCAGCGCGTCCGGGTTGGCCACGCCGCCGGGCAGCACCAGGCCGTCGAAGGAGTCCGCCGAGGCCTCGCCCACCACCTGCTGCACGGGGAACACGTCCGCCTTGTCCAGATGGTTGAACGCCTGGATCTGCCCCGGTTCGGTCGACACCAGCACGGGCTCGCCGCCCGCGTCGACGACGGCGTGCCAGGGGTCGGTGAGTTCGATCTGCTCGACGCCCTCCGGCGCCATCAGAAACGCGATACGCATAGGGGTTTCCAGTCCTTTCTCTCTCCGTGTCTTTCTGTGTCCCTCTCCGGGCGGTTCCGTCCCGGTGACGTCGTCCGCAGTACCCCTGACACGGCGGGTCAAGCGTCCGGGGGCCCGGACGCGGTGGCCACCGCGCTCCCACGGGTCCGGGCAACCCCGGGTGTTTGCCCCGGAGGAGGAGGGGCAGGCGCACACTCAGTGCTTCGGACAGGAGGCACGTCCGTGGGAGTGGTTCCGACCCCGCCCACGGGTGTGCCCGTCCGGCTCAGGGTGCGCTCCCGCGGTTGACCGTCCAACCGAGCACCCCTGCAGAGAGTTGCCTTCATCATGCGTACTCAGGCGAGCGCCAGGCACCATCCGCACGACGACGCCCCCGACACCGCCGAGGACTTCCGCAGGCTCGCGGCACTGCCCCCGGGCCGGGCGCGCGACGCACTCCGCGACCGGATCACCGAGGCATGGCTGCCCATGGCGGAGCGGCTCGCCGGCCGGTTCCGGAGCCGCGGCGAGAACTTCGACGACCTGCGGCAGGTCGCGGCACTCGGCCTGGTCAAGGCCGTCGAGCGCTACGACCCCGAGCGCGGCAACGCGTTCGAGAGCTATGCCGTGCCGACCGTCACCGGTGAGATCAAGCGCCACTTCCGGGACCACATGTGGACCCTGCACGTACCGCGCCGGGTCCAGGACCTGCGCAACCGCGTCCGCTTCGCCCGTCAGGACCTGGCCCAGACCATCTCCGGCCGGCAGCCCACCACCGCCGAGATCGCCGAACACGCGCACATGAGCGAGGACGACGTACGCACCGGTCTGGGCGCCCTGGAGAGCTTCACGGCGCTCTCCCTCGACGCCGAACTGCCGGGCGGCGACGACGGATACTCGCTCGGCGACGTGCTGGGCTCGGCCGACCCCGCCCTGGACGTCGTGGTCGACCGCGAGGCGGTCAAGCCCCGTCTGGAGGCCCTGCCCGAACGCGAACGGGCCATCCTCTACATGCGGTTCTTCGACGACATGACCCAGAGCCGCATCGCCGAGGAACTGGGCATCTCCCAGATGCACGTCTCCCGGCTGATCAGCCGCTGCTGCAGCCGGCTGCGGGAGCAGATCATGCAGGACGCCGTCTGACGTCCGGTGTCACCCGCCCGGGTGTCCGCGTGGCACGAATGGTGTCCGGCCGCGCGCGCCCCGGCCGGGCGCGGGCTCTGATGGGCTGCGGGGCATGCAGGCCGTGCTCCGCCTCCGCCGCCGTACCCGGGCGCGGGGGTCCCCGCCGACGGCCGAAGGAGACCGAGCCCATGCCGCTGAGCCGTACCGCTCGCGCACTGTCCGCCACCGCCCTCACGAGCCTCGTACTCGGCACCGCCGCGACGGCCGCGACCGCTGACCCGGGGGCCGAGGTCAGCCCGCGCACCGTGGCCCCCGGCGGTACGGTCACCGTCTCCGTCTCGTGCGAGACCTCCGGCGGGCACCCGCCCGAGACCGTCGACGCCACCTCACGGGCCTTCGAACGCGGCACCGTCCGGCTGCACAGGCACGGCACCAAGGACGCGGAGGACCCGGCGGGTACGAGGGCGGACGACCCGGCGGACACCGGCATGGAGGATCCGGCGGGGATGGCAGACCCGTCGGCCGACGAGCACTCCGCGGACGGCGGGGATCCTGTGATCGGCGAGGACTCCATGGCCGAGGGGGATCCCATGGCCGAGGGGGATTCCGTGGTCGGTGGGGATCCCGTGGCCGGTGGGGATCCTGCGACCGGTGGGGATCCTGCGACCGGTGACGACTCCACGGCCGACGGGAACCCGGTCGGTTCGGACGGCTCCGCGGTCCTGGACGACCCGGCCGGCACGGACGACCCGAAGGGCGACGACGGGCCGGGGAGCCGTACCGTCTACAGCGGCACCGCCCGCGTCGCACCCGCCGCCGACTTCGGGGAGGGCGGACCCGACGGCGCCGGCGGAACCTCCGAGTGGAGCGTCGGCGGCGTCTGCCCGACGGCGCACGGCGGCGCGGGAAAGAAGTGGAGCGCGTCCTTCACGGTGTCCCTCCGGGGCCACGGCACGGCGGCCCGGCACGGGGTGCACGCCGGCACGGGCGGCGCCTTCGACGACTCCGCGCTCGCCCTGGTCTCCGGCGGTGTCCTGGTCGCGGGCGCGCTCGGCGCGGCCGTCCACAGGCTGCGCAGGCGGGAGCCGTCCTCACGCGGCTGAGGCGGCGGAACGGGTCACCGGCCCCGGACCCGGACCCGGCCCCCGGGAACACTGCGCGGAGGTGCACAGATGCGGCGGACCGATCCGGAAGGACACGGGCACGGACACGGGTACGGCTACGGGCACGGGCCGGTCCGGTACGGGCCGCCCCCGCCCGGCCACGGCCTGCCCCTGCCGCCCGGTCTCGCCGCCGCCGCGGCCGGCGCGCACACCGA
>NZ_JABTYA010000076.1:0-3935 GCF_013302945.1 Streptomyces sp. 8P21H-1
TCCGGCCGCCGCCCCGGCGAAGCCCGCCCCGGCCAAGCCGGCCGCGGCGACGGCCAAGGCCGCGCCCGCCCCCGCGTCGGAGGCCGGTGCGTCCTCCGACGAGCCCGAGTACGTGACGCTGCGCGGTCCGGGCGCCGCGGTCGCGAAGAACATGAACGCCTCCGTCGAGGTCCCCACGGCCACGTCCGTGCGCGCGGTCCCGGTGAAGCTGCTCTTCGACAACCGCATCGTCATCAACAACCACCTGAAGCGCGCCCGGGGCGGGAAGATCTCCTTCACCCACCTCATCGGCTACGCGATGGTGCAGGCCATCAAGGCCATGCCGTCGATGAACTACTCCTTCACGGAGAAGGACGGCAAGCCGACCCTGGTCAAGCCGGCGCACGTCAACTTCGGCCTCGCCATCGACCTGGTGAAGCCCAACGGCGACCGCCAGCTGGTCGTCGCGGGCATCAAGAAGGCCGAGACGCTGAACTTCTTCGAGTTCTGGCAGGCCTACGAGGACATCGTCCGCCGGGCCCGTGACGGCAAGCTGACGATGGCCGACTTCTCGGGCGTCACGGTCTCGCTGACCAACCCCGGCGGCCTCGGCACCGTCCACTCGGTCCCGCGTCTGATGCCCGGTCAGTCGGTCATCATGGGCGTCGGCTCGATGGACTACCCGGCGGAGTTCCAGGGCACGTCCCAGGACACCCTGAACAAGCTCGGCATCTCGAAGGTCATGACGCTCACGTCGACCTACGACCACCGGGTCATCCAGGGCGCCGCGTCCGGCGAGTTCCTGCGCGTCGTCGCGAACTACCTGCTCGGCGAGAACGGCTTCTACGACGAGATCTTCGAGGCCCTGCGCATCCCGTACGAGCCGGTCCGCTGGCTCAAGGACATCGACGTCTCGCACGACGACGACGTCACCAAGGCCGCCCGGGTCTTCGAGCTGATCCACTCCTACCGGGTGCGCGGCCACGTCATGGCCGACACCGACCCGCTGGAGTACAAGCAGCGCAAGCACCCCGACCTGGACATCACCGAGCACGGGCTCACCCTGTGGGACCTGGAGCGCGAGTTCGCGGTCGGCGGTTTCGCGGGCAAGTCCCTGATGAAGCTGCGCGACATCCTCGGTGTGCTGCGCGACTCGTACTGCCGCACCACCGGCGTCGAGTTCATGCACATCCAGGACCCGAAGCAGCGCCGGTGGATCCAGGACCGCATCGAGCGCCCGCACAGCAAGCCCGAGCGCGAGGAGCAGCTGCGCATCCTGCGCCGGCTGAACGCCGCGGAGGCGTTCGAGACCTTCCTGCAGACGAAGTACGTCGGCCAGAAGCGCTTCTCCCTGGAGGGCGGCGAGTCCGTCATCCCGCTGCTCGACGCGGTGCTCGACTCCGCCGCCGAGTCCCGTCTCGACGAGGTCGTCATCGGCATGGCCCACCGCGGCCGCCTGAACGTCCTCGCGAACATCGTCGGCAAGTCGTACGCGCAGATCTTCCGCGAGTTCGAGGGCAACCTCGACCCGAAGTCGATGCACGGCTCCGGCGACGTCAAGTACCACCTGGGCGCCGAGGGCGTCTTCACGGGCCTGGACGGCGAGCAGATCAAGGTCTCGCTGGCCGCGAACCCCTCGCACCTGGAGGCGGTCGACCCGATCCTGGAGGGCATCGCCCGCGCCAAGCAGGACATCATCAACAAGGGCGGCACGGACTTCACCGTCCTGCCGGTCGCCCTGCACGGCGACGCGGCCTTCGCGGGCCAGGGCGTGGTGGCCGAGACCCTGAACATGTCGCAGCTGCGCGGCTACCGCACCGGCGGCACGGTCCACGTGGTCATCAACAACCAGGTCGGCTTCACCGCGGCTCCCGAGTCCTCGCGCTCCTCCATGTACGCCACCGACGTGGCCCGCATGATCGAGGCGCCGATCTTCCACGTGAACGGCGACGACCCCGAGGCCGTCGTCCGCGTCGCGCGGCTGGCCTTCGAGTTCCGCCAGGCGTTCAACAAGGACGTGGTGATCGACCTCATCTGCTACCGCCGCCGCGGTCACAACGAGTCCGACAACCCGGCGTTCACCCAGCCGCTGATGTACGACCTGATCGACAAGAAGCGCTCGGTGCGCAAGCTCTACACCGAGTCCCTGATCGGCCGGGGCGACATCACCCTGGAGGAGGCCGAGCAGGCCCTGCAGGACTACCAGGGCCAGCTGGAGAAGGTCTTCACGGAGGTCCGCGAGGCCGCCTCCGCGCCGGGCGAGTCGCACACCCCGGACGTGAAGCCCGAGTTCCCGGTGGCGGTCACCACGGCCGTCTCCCAGGAGGTCGTCAAGCGGATCGCCGAGTCCCAGGTCAACATCCCCGACCGGGTCACCGTCCACCCGCGTCTGCTGCCCCAGCTGCAGCGCCGCGCGGCGATGGTCGAGGACGGCACGATCGACTGGGGCATGGGCGAGACGCTCGCGATCGGCTCCCTGCTGCTGGAGGGCACCCCGGTGCGCCTCTCGGGCCAGGACTCCCGCCGCGGCACGTTCGGCCAGCGCCACGCGGTGCTCATCGACCGGGAGACCGGCGAGGACTTCACCCCGCTGCAGTACCTCTCCGAGGAGCAGGCCCGCTACAACTGCTACGACTCGCTCCTGTCCGAGTATGCGGCGATGGGCTTCGAGTACGGCTACTCACTGGCGCGCCCCGAGTCCCTCGTGATGTGGGAGGCGCAGTTCGGCGACTTCGTCAACGGCGCCCAGACGGTGGTGGACGAGTTCATCTCGTCGGCGGAGCAGAAGTGGGGCCAGACGTCGGGCGTCACGCTGCTCCTCCCGCACGGCTACGAGGGCCAGGGCCCGGACCACTCGTCCGCGCGTCCGGAGCGGTTCCTCCAGCTGTGCGCGCAGAACAACATGACGGTCGCCATGCCGACCCTCCCGTCGAACTACTTCCACCTCCTGCGGTGGCAGGTGCACAACCCGCACCACAAGCCGCTGGTGGTCTTCACCCCGAAGTCGATGCTCCGCCTCAAGGCGGCCGCGTCGAAGGCGGAGGAGTTCACGACGGGCGGCTTCCGCCCGGTCATCGGCGACGACTCGGTCGACCCGGCAGCCGTCAAGAAGGTCGTCTTCACGGCGGGCAAGGTCTACTACGACCTCGACGGTGAGCGGAAGAAGCGCGGCATCACGGACACGGCCGTCATCCGCATCGAGCGCCTGTACCCCCTGCCGGGTGCCGAGCTCCAGGCGGAGATCGCCAAGTACCCGAACGCCGAGAAGTACCTGTGGGCCCAGGAGGAGCCGGCGAACCAGGGCGCATGGCCGTTCATCGCCCTGAACCTCATCGACCACCTGGACCTGGCCGTCGGCGCGGACGTCCCGCACGGCGAGCGGCTGCGGCGCATCTCGCGCCCGGCGAGCTCGTCCCCGGCGGTGGGCTCCGCCAAGCGCCACCAGGCGGAGCAGGAGCAGCTGGTGCGCGAGGTGTTCGACGCGTAGGCGTCGGACGCCCGCACGAAGGGCCCGTCCCGAGCTTCGGCTCGGGGCGGGCCCTTCGGCCGTCCCGGGTGCGGAGCGGAACCGCGGATACGTTCCGCCTATCCTGCTGTACAGACTTTCGGCGAGAACGACGGAGCACACGGAGCACTGCGCATGTACTTCACCGACCGCGGTATCGAAGAGCTGGAGAAGCGGCGCGGCGAGGAGGAGGTCACTTTCGAGTGGCTCGCCGAGCAGCTGCGGACGTTCGTCGACCTCAATCCGGACTTCGAGGTACCGGTGGAGCGCCTGGCGACCTGGCTGGCCCGCCTGGACGACGAGGACGAGGACGACGAGTAGGCGGGACGGCCGTCCCAAGGCCCGTCCCAAGGCCCGTCCCAAGGCGTGGGACGTCGGGCGCGGGGCGTCAGGCGCGGGGCGGGCAGTCGTGCGGCTGCGGCTGCGGCTGCGGCTGCGGCTGCGGCTGCGG